>JBBSRE010000234.1:0-5099 GCA_038243365.1 Burkholderiales bacterium
CCCCATCCAGCTGGCGTCCGCATTGCGCAGACATTCTTCTATCCGAATCGCATATTTGGCGTTGTGAGTTCCGTACTGGCAATCAAAGAGCGGAACCCCGCCCACAGAAGCCTGAATACGAGGCTCCCGGTCGAGCTCAATGAAGTCACCCACTTTCATGGCCAGCAGTTGTTCAACTGTGGCATCAGCGCGAGCGAGCTCCGCCACCAGCGTCACTTCGGCGGCCTGAATCTCGCGTGTGAGCACCCTCACCCAGCGCCGGTCCACTTCGATGGAGTCGCCTTGCGTAGACGAGTACAGCACGTCACGAATCGGCTCCAGCGTGGCGTACGGCATGCAGATGTGAATCGCGCCGGTGAGATCACCAATTTCAAGCTGAAAAGCGGTCGACACCACAACCTCGCTCGGCGTGGCAATGTTGGCGAACTGAGGCTGCATTTCGGAGCGCTGGTAGTCCAATTCGAGCGGATAAATCCCCTGCCAAGCCTTCTTGTATTCGGCACAGATCACGTCGACCAGCCGGTTGATGATGCGCTGTTCAGTGTGCGAAAAATCGCGACCTTCAATGCGCGTTTGAAATTTTCCTACCCCGCCGAAAAGGGTGTCGATGATGCCAAACACCAGCGACGGCTCACACACGATCAGACCGCTGCCGCGCAGGGGGCGTATCGCCACAATGTTGAAGTTGGTCGGCACTGCAAGCTCGCGCAGAAAAGCGCTGTAGCGCTGCACGGCTACGGTGCCTACCGAGATCTCGGGACTGCGGCGTATGAAATTGAAAAGCCCAATGCGGAAATTACGAGCAAACCGCTCATTGACGATCTCCATCGTCGGCATCCGGCCGCGCACGATGCGCTCCTGGCTCGATATGTCGTAACTGCGGACTTCGCCAGATTCGAACACCTCTTGCTCGGTTTTCTGACTCTCGCCGGTGACGCCTTCCAACAGGGCATCCACTTCTTCCTGAGAGAGAAACGATTCACTCATGGCTCGCTCCTTGAACGCTACTGCACGATAAAGCCTGAAAACAGGACTTTACGCACAGGATTGTCGAGACTAGCCGATGCATCCTTCGCCTTCTTATCACCCTTACCAGTAGATTTTTCGGGCTTAGGCGAGGCAGACTGCTCAGACGGGAGCGTTGCAGGTCCGGCTGCAGGCACGTCGAATCCCAGCGGGCGTGACACCTCGCGCAGGATGTCATGGGCCAAGGCCTCTTTACCCTCACGGCGCAGCAGCTCCTCTGCAGTCCTCTGGGAAATCAGCAGCAGCAATGCGCTGCGAATACTGGGCATGAATTGCTTGAGGCGGTCAGCCGTCTTGGCGTCTGCCAATTCAAGTGTGATGCCAACCTGAGCGAACCGCTCTCCCCCATTGTCAGCAAGGTTGACCACCATGGTGTCCACCGGCAGAAAGGTCGGAACGACTGCCGGCTCGCTGGACTTCGAAGCTTCTGCCGCGCCCTCCTCCCCGTCTTCCGAAGAGTGGCGCTGGGCAAGCACGTACGCTACTGCCGCACCGGCAATTGCCAGCACGACGACCAGCACGACCACGATGATCAGCAGCTTCTTGCTTTTCGCAGGTTTCTTCTCGGTTTCAGCGGGGGTCGACACGATGGTGATTCCTGGAATGGACAGAACGGTGCGCGGCAAGGGAGCCGCCACGGAAAGCGCTCAAGTTCGTGAGCTCTGCAACCATTATTGACGCGAGCCGGACAAGCGGTCGCCGAAATTGGCTCGCCAACCCCCCGCAATCCCATCGCTCGATGGTCGCTGGCAGGTTCCGTGGCCGCTCGGCCCCGGAAAACTGCACCGTGCGATAGGCGAATGCAACCCGGTCAGACGAAGAGGTCCACCCCGTTCGTTCGCGCTGCACGCGGCTGCACATCTGTGCGGTCACGCCCGGTATCGCCCGCAGGCGCCACCCGCGCCGTTTGCCGGCCTTCGCGCGGCTGGCTGTCACCGCCGCCTGTCGAGGCTCCTGCGCCATGCGCGTCCACCGTCATGCCCGACAGCACAAGGCCCTCACGCTGCAACAGGTCGCGCAGGTCCGCAATGTGGGCGTCCAGCAACGCGCGGGTGTGAGCCTGATCGCTGCGAAACGCCACATGTGCCTCGTTGCCGGCCAGTGACACGCGCACGTTGACCGCTTGTCCTTCGTGGTCCAAGGTGAGCTGTGCATTTTTAAGGTTTTCGGTAAGCCAGTACGTCACTTGCTCGGCCACGGCGTCTTCTGCGGCGCCTAGCGCTGGGTCTGCAGCCATGGACGAGAAGTCTGAACCTGGTTCCACGCCCGGCACAAACGCACCCTTGATATCCGAATAAGTCGCGCCGCCCGAGTTTTGCTTTTGACCCGCCTCGCCTCCACGTGCCTGGCTGGTGGAGCCCATGGCAGCGGCCATGAATTGCGAGACATCGGCCAACGCTGCGGCGCTGGAAAAGCTTCCCGGCACCCGGATGGACGCCAACTCGACGGAGTTCGATGAAAGACCTTGTCCACGGTCACCCATGCCTGCGCCGGACGCGACCGCAGCAAACGACGCGCCGGCCCTGGATGCCGCAGAAACCGCATCAGCGGCGGCGAAGCTCGATGCAGCAGTCGACGCCTTAACCAGCTGGGCCGCCGCTGCGCCTGCAGCCGTCGCAGCAGCCGTCTTTTTACCCGCTCCGCGCTGCGCATCAGTGGAACCGGCGGGGCCCATAGGCAGAGCATCGCGGGCGGTGTCGATTCGGCCGGTCTGCGCCACCAAACTTTCTGCAGACTGCGCATGGCCGACCCAAAGACTGCTCGCAAGCAACCCTCCTGCGTCCGGAAGCGCCGCAGAAGACATCGAATCAACGCCCCCCTTGCTGCCCGCGTGCTTACCAGTCATACGGGCGGTCAAGCCGCCGGCAGTGCCGCCCGGCACTTCTGGGCTGGGCACCGCGTGGCCTGCCGCCCAAGGCTGCCAAAGCGCGGCGGCCAGAGCAAGGGGGTCTCGCGAAAAATCTTCGGGATCTGTATCTGGACTTGTATCGGCTGGCCCACTTGCTGCGCCTTGTCCGGCGGGCGCCCCGAGCAGACTCGTGGCCTGGAGCAATCCGCCGTCCGCCGCAACGCTTGCGCCGTCCTCCATGCCGGAGAGCATCGCCAGAAACGCGCCGGGGGCCGGTGCCGAGCCTGGCTTGTGGGCAGAGCGTGTGCGGCCCGACGGCCGGGTTTCAGGGCTCTTTTCGGATGATGAGACGCGCGGGGTGTCCATGGCGATTCTTTCCGTTTCAGTGCGCTTGTGCGCGGTTGCTAAGAGTGAGCATGGCTCGTTCGTCGGTCTGCTTCTGATCGCGCTTGAGCTGATGTTGATCAGCTTCGTGCTGGCGCCGCTCTACCAGCTTCCTGAGACTGGCCAGCCGCAATTCAGCAGCCAGCAAGGCCTGTTGAGCGCCAGACACCCGCCGTTCGTTGTCCGTGAGCACGCCGTGTTGCAATCCAATGGCGTGGTCCAGCCGACCCATGAAATGTCGATGGTGAAACATGACTTCGGGGCCGATGCTGGCGCCCGCTCGCGTTCCCCAGCGCGCGTCCGTCTCGTGCGCATACGTTTCAAGCTGAGTCATCTGCTGATGGGCGGCACCTGCGCTTGTCTGTGCGCGCTGCAGCGCAGTACGCAATGCGTCGCGCTGCCGCTCAGCCAGCTCCAGCGCGACCTGCAGGGCATTCGGGCGTGCGGTGCTCATGTCGCCCCTCCAGCATGCTGGAACACGGTGGCCATGGCCTCCACACTTTCACCCAGAGGCGCGGCTTCTCGCATCCCCTGCTGCAGAAACGCCTCCATCGCCGGTTGCAAGCGGATGGCCTCGTCCAGCGCTGGGTCTGATCCACTGAGGTAGGCCCCCACCTGAACCAGATCTCGGCTCTTCTGGTAACGCGAATAGACGCCCCTGAAATGACGCGCCACCAGAAAATGCTCCTCAGACACCACGTTGTGCATGACGCGCGAGGCCGATTGTTCGATGTCGATCGCGGGGAAATGACCCGTCTCGGCCAGGTCGCGTGAGAGCACGATGTGGCCGTCCAGAATGGCGCGGGCCGCGTCGGCAATTGGGTCTTGTTGATCGTCGCCCTCTGAGAGCACGGTATAGAACGCCGTGATCGAGCCGACCCCATGCAGCCCGTTGCCGCTACGCTCCACCAGCTGCGGGAGCTTGGCGAAGCACGACGGCGGGTAGCCTTTGGTGGCCGGCGGCTCGCCAATCGCCAGCGCAATCTCGCGCTGTGCCATTGCGTAGCGCGTGAGCGAATCCATCAACAGCAAAACATGCTTACCCTTGTCCCGAAAATGCTCGGCGACAGCCGTGGCATATGCGGCGCCCTGCATGCGCAGCAGCGGCGGCGCATCTGCCGGTGCGGCCACCACCACCGCCCGGCCGCGGTCCTGCGCGCCCAAAATGTCCTCGACGAATTCCTTGACTTCCCGCCCGCGCTCACCGATGAGACCGACGACGATCACGTCCGCCTCGGTGTAGCGGGCCATCATGCCCAGCAGCACGCTCTTGCCGACGCCGGATCCGGCGAAAAGGCCGAGGCGCTGACCGCGGCCCACGGTGAGCAAGGCGTTGATGGCGCGTACTCCCGTATCCAGAGGCTGGCGCACCGGGTCCCGGTCCATCGCGTTGATGAGGCGCCGGTCCATCGGTTCGGCCGAGACGTTCTGCAGTGGGCCACTGCGGTCCAGTGGCAAGCCTTGCGCGTCCACCACGCGGCCTAGCAAGCCGTCGCCCAGCGGCAAGCGCAGCACTGCGTTGTTGGTCGTTGGCCGGGGGGCTTCGAACAGCCTCAGTGGTGCGACATAGACAGGCGCCGGTACAACCCGCGCTCCACTGGTGAGCCCTTGCGTGTCCCCCGCCGGCATCAGAAAGGCCGAGTTCCCGGAGAAACCCACCACTTCTGCGAGCGTTTTATTTTCGCTGTCGCCACTCGCTTGCACGTAGCACTGCGAACCCACAGCTGTCTGGATGCCGGTCGCTTCCAGCACCAGTCCTGCGAGCCGTGTCAGCGTGCCTTGCCGCTCAAGCGGCATCGGCGCCTTGGCACGTTGCTCGGCCTGCTGAAAGAAATCGCGC
>JBBSRE010000235.1:0-5063 GCA_038243365.1 Burkholderiales bacterium
GCTTATGCACCTGGGATCTGACACCATGAACGCTCAACTGATCGACTACTACAAAGCCATCGAATCCAGCAGCCAGAAGATGTTGGAGGCGGCCCAGGCGAAAGACTGGGATCAGGTGGTGCGCTACGAAGGCACCTGTGCGGTTCTGATCGAGGAGCTGCGCTACAAAGCGCAAGACCACGAGCTGCTGCCGGAGCACCGCCGGGAAAAGACCGTGATCATGCAGCGCATCTTGCGCAACGACGCACAGATTCGATGCCTGGCCGAGCCGTGGATGGCTCAGTTCGAACACATGTTCGAAGGCCAGCCGGTGGTGATGCACTGAGCAGCGGTCATGCGCCGCTTGATGCAGGCCACCGTCAGCACCGCGTGCTCGCGTGCTCCGCGTGCACCGCCTGCATCGGGTTTGGCCGAGCCGCTTCGGCGCGAACTTGGTTTGAGGGGGAATGCGTGCGGCGCGCTGTCAACCACGATGTGGTTGCCGCTGTGACTTGTCGCACCGCCGTTATCGGCTAGCGCTGAAAAATTTAGTGAAATGTGGCTCTAGCGCTTATGTAGCAAGCGCAAGCAGCTATAAAAATAATAGCAACATGACGCGACCGATGGTCAAAGGCGCCTTCACACCTGCATGTTCATGATGTCGGTGTAAGCCTGCACCATGCGGTTGCGCACGTGCAGCGTGGCCTGGAAACCGATTTGCGCCTTCTGGATGGCCACCATGGTTTCTTCCAGGCTCACAGAGGGGTTCTCCATCTGCACTTGCGTTTGAAGGCCGGTGGCGTGGTTCTGCGCCGCGCTGATCGATTTCAGGGCGCCTTGGAGGGCGCCTGAAAAGCCTGCCTGGTTGCCCTCTGTCTGGATGGCAGCAGGGCGCCGTGGCATGGCGGCGCCCGCCAGAGGGGCGGTGGAGCTCAAGATGCGCATGTCCATGGGGGTGTCCTGTGGCCAGCCCGGGGTGGGCAGATGGCGCAATGGTAGGCGCCGACAGCGCGAGCATGGTCAGGAAAAGATGGTGAAAGCGGCGCCTTATCGGCCGAACGCCTGACACTGGCGCACGAATAATCCAAGGCACGCAGCGGTTCGTTCTGGCCCGCGCAACTGGAAATTCACCCATGTCTGCAGTCCTTCCTGTCGCCTCCGGAAACATGAATGCGATCCCGTCCGGGTTGCAGCGCCTGTCGGCGCTCGACCGGGGCCAGCGGATGCGTCTGATGGTAGGCGCCGTGCTGCTGATCGCCGCACTGATCGCCGCAGTCTTCTGGGGCAAGCAAAGCGACTACCGCGTGCTGTTTGCCAACCTGAGCGACAAGGACGGCGGCGCCGTAGTGGCCCAGCTGGCCACCATGAACGTGCCCTACAAAATGTCCGAAGGCGGTGGCGCCATCATGATTCCCGCCGAGCGGGTGCACGACGTGCGGCTGCGCCTGGCCACGCAAGGCTTGCCCAAGGGCTCCGTCACGGGCTTCGAATTGATGGAAAACAGCCGCTTTGGCATGACGCAGTTTCAGGAGCGGCTGAATTTCCAGCGCGGCCTGGAGGGCGAACTCACCCGCTCCATTCAGTCGGTGTCGTCGGTGCAGAGCGCCCGCGTGCATCTGGCGCTCCCCAACCAGAATGGTTTTTTCCGCGAGCAGCAAAAACCCTCGGCGTCTATTCTGGTGAGCCTGTACCCTGGCCGCGTGCTGGATCGGGCCCAGCTCGCCGGCATCGTGCATCTGGTGGCATCCAGCGTGCCTGAGTTGGCGCCTTCTGCTGTCAGCGTGCTGGATGACTCCGGCAAGCTGCTTTCCAGCCCGCCGGACGGTTCCCAGGATTCCGCGTTCGATGCTCAGCAGTTGCAATACGTGCAGCAGATCGAGCAGCAGTACACCCGCCGCATCATGGACATCCTGGAGCCCGTGGTCGGGCGCAACAATGTCAAGGCGCAGGTGACGGCCGATGTTGATTTCACGCAGACCGAATCGACTTCTGAGCAGTTTCGGCCGAACCAGGCGCAGGATGCCAGCGCGATTCGCAGCCAACAAGTGACGGAAACCGGCGGAAACAGCGCCAGCACGGCAGCTGGGGTTGCCGGTGCAGTCGCCAATCAACCACCAGCGCCTTCCGCTGCGCCCATCAATGGCGCGAATCCTGCGCCCACGGCAGCGGGACAGCAGCAGACCAATGAGTCCGCGAATCGCCGCCGAGAGTCGACTACCAACTACGAAGTGGACAAGACGGTCAAGGTCACCCGCGTCGGGCGCGGCGCCGTCAAGCGACTGAGCGCCGCCGTGGTGGTGAACTACCAGAGCAGCACAGAGAAAGGCAAGACGGTCACCAAGGCGCTGTCGCCTGAGCAGATTGAACGCATGACAGCGTTGGTACGCGAATCGATTGGCTTCAGCCAGGAGCGCGGCGATTCGGTCAATCTGATGAACACGCCGTTTCAGGTGGAAACCCAGGAAGCCGAGCAGACACCGATCTGGAAGCAGGCGGAGACGCTTGATTTGGCACGCAGCTTTGCCTGGCCGGTCGGCATGTTCCTGTTCGGTGCGCTGGTGCTGCTGGGTTTGGTGCGCCCTGCGCTCAAAACCATGGCAGCGGGTGCACCGCTGCGCCCCATTGCGGCGGGTGGTCAGCTGGACGCGCTGGAAGCCGAAGCGCCGCAGCGCGCAGCGCTGCCTCCACCTGTGCGGTCAACTGATCCGGTGCCGCCAACAGCGGAACAACTGCGGCTGGAAGACGCGCGGGTGCTGACGCGCGAGAATCCCATGGCGGTCGCCAACCTTATCAAGGGCTGGGTCAACGGTGATTCCGCCTGACCCGCGCCCGGCTGCAACCAGAATGTCCCCATGAACGACCAAGGTCTTAACGACGCAGCCATCTTCCTCATGTCGCTGGGTGAAGAAGAAGCCGCAGAAGTGTTCAAGCACCTCTCGCCCAAAGAAGTGCAGAAGCTGGGCGAGACGATTGCCCGTATGCGCAACGTGTCGAGAGAGCGGCTGGACGAAGTCATCAACAAGTTCACGGATGCCGCGGCCCAGCAGAGCCTGCTGGTGTCCGATACAGGGAACTATGTCCGTGCGGTGCTCAAGCGCGCCTTGGGGGACGACAAGGCATCCCTGCTGATAGACCGCATTCTTCAAGGCGGGGATGTCTCGGGCATCGAAAGCCTCAAATGGATGGACCCACTCTCGGTCGCCGAACTGCTGCGCAACGAGCATCCGCAGATCATCGCCGCCATCCTGGTGCATTTGGACTATGACCACGCAGCCGCGGTTCTGATGAACTTCAGCGACCGCCAGCGCAGTGAGGTGTTGCTGCGAGTCGCCACGCTGGAGGGCATTCAGCCAGCCGCGCTGAAAGATCTGAACGAAGTGCTGTTCAAGGTGCTCGCAGGCGGTGACAAAGTGCGCAAGAGCTCTCTCGGGGGAGTCAAGGCGGCGGCGGAAATCATCAACCTGCTTGCCAACAACTCTGAAGGCGTGGTGCTGGAGAACATCCGCGCGCACGACCCGGATCTGGCCCAGAAAATCATGGACAAGATGTTTGTCTTCGACGATGTGATGAAGCTCGACGACCAGGCAATTCAGACGGTGCTGAAGGAAATCGCATCTGAAACGCTGGTGGTGGCCCTCAAGGGCGCGGCACCCGAGTTGCGGGAGAAATTTCTCTCCAATATGTCGTCCCGAGCGGGCGAGGCCTTGCGCGAGGACCTGGAATCGCGCGGGCCCATGCGTCTTTCCGAAGTCGAGGCACAGCAGAAAGAGATTCTCAAGACCGTACGCCGCCTCTCGGACGAAGGGCAGATTGTGATCGGAGGCGCAAGTGACGAGAGCTTCGTCTAACGCGCGGGCCCAAGGCCGCTTCATTCCCAGTGAGGACCTGGGGGAAGTCGTGCAATGGCAGTTTGGTGCAGTCGGTGGAGATGTGTCGGCCAATGCGGTGCTGGAGGCGCCGGAGCCGATCAGCCCCGAAGATCAGCAGCCAGACGCGGAGCTGCAGCAGGCGCTGGAGCAGGCATTTGAAGAAGGAAAAGCACAGGGCCAGGCACAAGCCGCGCTGGAGTGGCAGCACAAGCTGGACGACTACATTTCCGGCGAAGGTGCCGCGGCCGCGCAGCGGTGGGCCACACTCACCTCCCAGTTCGAACTGGGGTTGAAAGAGGCTCAGCGGAGCATGGCGCAAGACGTGCTTTCCCTGGCAAGCGAAGTGGCGCGGCAGGTGGTGCGCAGGGAGCTGACGGCCGATCACAACCCGCTGCAACCGGTCATTGCCGAAGCGCTGAACGAACTGGCCGCCGCAGGCCGCGTCACCACGGTGCGCCTGCATCCTCAAGACGAAGAAGCCATGGGCGAAGCCTTGCGCCACGCGTTTGCAGACGCGTCGCTGCAATGGAAGGCAGATGGCACCCTGCAGCCAGGCGGTTGCGAGCTGGAGTCGTCCGGCAAGATCATCGACGCGGGCCTGCCCAAGCGCTGGCAGCGCGCGCTGGCGCCTTTGGGGCTTGAGTCGCCCTGGACTGACGAGGCCCCAGATGGCGCCGATTGACGTAAGCGCCGCCTGGCGCGATTTCTTTCAGCAGGCCGAGCAACGTGCCAAGGCGCCGATGCCGCTTGAGCGGCAAGGCACGCTGACACGGCTCGCAGGACTGGTGCTGGAAGCCACCGGCATCCAGACAGCTGTGGGTTCGCAGTGCTACGTGCAAGCAGGTGGCGACAGCGAGGAAAGAACGCTCGCAGAAGTGGTGGGTTTCTCCGGGAACTCGGCCTTTCTGATGCCGGCGGGGGACACGCAAGGGCTCACCAGTGGAGCGCGGGTTGTGCCGGCGCCTGTCTATGTCGCACCACTGAGGCTGTTCGAAGCCCCCCGGCCAACGACCAACAACGCAGTGCTGCGCTTGCCGCTGGGCGACGGCTTGCTGGGCCGCGTGGTGGACGCGCAAGGCTTGCCACTGGACCGCAGTGGCCCACTGCAGAACGTCTCGGCCGAACCGATGGACCGACGCCTCATCAACGCGATGGACCGGGACCCGGTGCGCCAGCCTCTGGATACGGGAGTACGCGCCATCAACGCCTTGCTCA
>JBBSRE010000236.1:0-5051 GCA_038243365.1 Burkholderiales bacterium
AACACACGACCGTCTACACCCGCCTTTTGCGTCAGCTTGACGGTAGAGCCGGACAGCTTCTCGCCTTCAGCCTCAGCGGCTGCATGTTTGGCAGCAGCTGCTTTTTCGAGTTCGGCGCGCTTGGCTTCGAAGTCGGCCTTGGCCGTTGCCGTAGCACGGCGTGCGCGACCCGTGGGGATCAGAAAGTTGCGTGCGTAGCCGTCTTTGACTTTGACGACATCGCCGAGGGTGCCAAGGTTCAGAACCTTGTCGAGCAGGATGATTTGCATGTCGCGTGCTCCTTAGATCTTGTGCTGGTCGGTATACGGGACCAATGCCAAGAAGCGGGCGCGCTTGATGGCGGTGTTGAGCTGGCGCTGGAAAATCGCACGCGTGCCGGTAAGGCGCGCGGGGATGATCTTGCCGTTTTCGCCGATGAAGTCACGCAGGGTGTCGACATCTTTGTAGTCGATTTCTTCGACGCCGGTGACGGTGAAGCGGCAAAAGCGCTTGCGCTTGAACAGCAGCGACTGGGTGTTGCGCTTGGGGCGCTTGTCTTTGTTGAATTTCTTGAACGTGGCCATTTGCGGACCTCTCGAAAATTAAAGTGGTTGAATATCCTGAACGTGAAGCACTGCGTGCTTGCCGTTGCGTGGAGTCGCTAGAAAACCAGTGAAGCGCCAAAGACTGCCGATGGGCTGTTTGGCCAATCGCTCGGCCATCGCACCAAATGCCAGCGCCTTGAAGGCTGCTTTCACATCGCGCTGCTGCCCTGCCTCATGCTGCTGTGAGCTGTGCTCGAGCAACACTTCAATGGCGGGAAGCCCGGCTGGCGTAAACCGCAAGGCCTTGGCCTCTGCGATGCATGCACTCAGCACGACGCTGTTTTCCACTCCGTCGGCAAGCGCTAGCGATCAGCGCTCTGTGCGCTCGGGTCGCTCAGCGCGCTCGCCACGGTCCTGGCGCTCGCCACCGCGGTCGCCACGGTCACCGCGATCGCCCCGGTCACCACGTTCGCCAGAAGCGGCGTACTCGGCTTGGCTGGCTTTGCGGGCTTCCTCGCGCTCAACGGTCTTCATCATCGAAGAAGGGCCGGCATCGATCCGCTTCTTCTGAACGGTGAGGTGACGCAGCACGGCATCGTTGAACTTGAAGGCATGCTCCAGCTCGGCCATGACCGCCTGGTCGGCTTCGATGTTGATGCACAGGTAATGAGCTTTCGCAAGCTTGTTGATCAGGTACGCCAGCTGACGGCGGCCCCAATCTTCCACACGGTGCACCTGTCCACCGCCAGCGGTGATCATGCCCTTGTAGCGCTCGAGCATGGCGGGAACCTGCTCGCTCTGATCCGGGTGGATCAACAAAATAATTTCGTAGTGACGCATGCATACTCCTTCTGGATGAAAGCCACCCACTGCGTCTGTAGCGGTGTGGCAAGGCAAAGCCGGCGATTATAGTACGGCCCGGCTCGAGGGCGTCTGTCTGCAAAGCAGATACACGTCAAGCGCACGCTTTCTCGATAAGCCGTGAACCACGTTTCCGCACCATTGACAGGCATGCAGGCACCAGTTTTATGCTTGTGTCACGTGGCGCCGCCCTATGCAGAGCGCTTGAAACGTCCGGCGGCGCCCCCAGTTGCCATGAATCGCTG
Source organism: Burkholderiales bacterium (assembly GCA_038243365.1). Taxonomy (GTDB): domain Bacteria; phylum Pseudomonadota; class Gammaproteobacteria; order Burkholderiales; family Burkholderiaceae_C; genus Simplicispira. The sequence goes on from JBBSRE010000236.1 coordinate 1,631, forward strand.
GCAAACCGCCGCTGCATTCCACCGTATTCACCCATAAGACCGATAGACATGCAAGACCACAACCAGAACCAAAACGCGCACCAGCCATCTCCCGAAGAACTGGAAGCCGGCCTTGCCGGCAGTGCCCACGACGAAGTGCAGCAGCTCCAGGGCGAGCTTGCCGAACTGAAGGCCAAGAGCGCAGATCTGGCAGATCAGTTCCTGCGTGCCAAAGCCGAGGCCGAAAACGCACGCCGACGGGCTGAAGATGAAGTTTCCAAGGCGCGCAAGTTCGGGATTGAAAACTTTGCAGAGGGATTATTACCGGTGGTGGACAGCCTGGATGCCGCACTGGCGATTCAAAACGGCACGGCAGAGCAACTGCGCGAGGGCACAGAGGCAACACTGCGACAGCTCGTCTCCGCGCTGGAACGCAACCGTGTCATGGTGACCAATCCCAAGGCAGGCGAGAAGTTCGATCCCCACCATCACCAAGCCATCAGCATGGTGCCGGCTGACCAGGAGCCGAACACCATCGTGTCGGTGTTACAAAAGGGCTACCTGATCGCGGACCGCGTTCTCCGTCCTGCGCTGGTCACCGTCGCCGCACCCAAGTAAGCAGTCGTTATAAAAAAGTGAATGCCGCGGCTTGAAGCTGATCCGGCAGACCACAAGTTCTATCCAACCAAAACTAGTCTTCCGGAGAAAAAAATGGGAAAAATCATTGGCATCGATCTCGGCACCACGAATAGCTGTGTCTCCATCATGGAGGGCAACACGACCCGCGTGATCGAGAACAGCGAGGGCGCGCGCACCACGCCGTCCATCGTGGCCTACCAGGAAGACGGTGAGGTACTGGTCGGCGCGGCTGCCAAGCGCCAGGCCGTCACCAACCCCAAGAACACGCTGTATGCGGTGAAGCGCCTGATCGGCCGCAAGTTCAGCGAGCCAGAAGTTCAAAAGGACATCGACCTGATGCCCTACTCCATCGTAGCTGCCGACAACGGTGATGCCTGGGTGGAAGTGCGCGGCAAGAAACTGTCGGCACAGCAAGTCAGCGCCGACATTCTGCGCAAGATGAAAAAGACCGCTGAGGATTACCTTGGCGAGCCCGTGACTGAAGCCGTCATTACCGTGCCGGCCTACTTCAACGACGCACAGCGCCAAGCTACCAAGGACGCTGGCCGCATCGCGGGCCTGGACGTCAAGCGCATCATTAACGAGCCTACGGCGGCGGCACTGGCGTTTGGTCTGGACAAGCAGGACAAGGCCGATCGCAAGATCGCGGTGTATGACCTGGGCGGTGGAACCTTCGACGTGTCCATCATTGAGATCGCAGACGTTGATGGCGAAAAGCAGTTTGAGGTGCTCGCCACCAACGGCGACACTTTCCTGGGCGGGGAAGACTTCGACCAGCGCATCATCGACTACATCATCTCTGAGTTCAAGAAGGACCAAGGCGTTGATCTCGGCAAAGATGTGCTGGCCTTGCAGCGCCTGAAAGAGGCCGCCGAAAAGGCCAAGATCGAGCTGTCCAACTCCCCCGCCACTGACATCAACCTGCCTTACGTGACGGCCGATGCTTCGGGCCCCAAGCACTTGAATATCAAGCTTACCCGCGCAAAGCTTGAGAGCCTGGTGGAGGATCTGATTGAGCGCACCATTGCCCCGTGCCGCACCGCTATCAAGGACGCAGGCATCAGCGTGTCCGATATCAACGACGTGATCTTGGTCGGCGGCATGAGCCGCATGCCCAAGGTGCAAGAAAAAGTCAAGGAGTTCTTCGGCAAGGAGCCGCGCAAAGACGTGAACCCCGACGAGGCAGTGGCCGTCGGCGCTGCCATTCAGGGCCAGGTGCTGTCGGGTGACCGCAAGGACGTGTTGCTCCTCGACGTGACGCCTCTCTCCTTGGGTATTGAAACCCTGGGCGGCGTGATGACCAAGATGATCACCAAGAACACCACGATCCCGACCAAGTTCGCACAGACCTTCTCCACGGCGGACGACAACCAGCCCGCCGTGACCATCAAGGTGTACCAGGGTGAGCGCGAGCTGGCCACCGGCAACAAGCTGCTGGGTGAGTTCAACCTTGAAGGCATTCCGCCCTCGTCGCGCGGCACGCCGCAGATTGAAGTGTCCTTCGACATTGACGCGAACGGCATCTTGCACGTGGGCGCAAAGGACAAGGGCACAGGCAAGGAAAACAAGATCACCATCAAGGCGAACTCGGGTCTCTCAGAGGCCGAGATCCAACAGATGGTGAAGGATGCAGAAATGCATTCGGCTGACGACAAGAAGAAGCTCGAGATCGTTCAGGCGCGCAACCAGGGCGAAGCCGCGGTACACAGCGTGAACAAGAGCTTGGCCGAACACGGCGACAAGCTCGATGCGGGCGAGAAAGAGGCTATTGAGACAGCTGTGAAGGAGCTGGAAGAGGCGCTCAAGGGCGAGGACAAGGCTGCTATCGAAGCGAAAACGACCGCATTGATGTCCGCCAGCCAGAAACTGGGCGAGAAGATGTACGCCAATGAACAGGCGGCTCAGCAAGCTGCGCAGGCTGCGGGTGCGGGCGGAGATGCGCAAGGCACGTCGAACCAAGGTGCCGGCGCGAGCACCGCGCCGGATGACGACAACGTCGTCGATGCCGAGGTCAAGGAAGTGAAGAAAGACTGATCTCCGGGCTCTTCGCGCTGCGCGAGGCGCAGCAACCCCAATCCCACCGCCGTGCGGGTGCCTCAACGGGCGCACGCGCGGCGTTCCTGTTCCAACCAGGCTGACGACTGATGGCAAAAAGAGACTATTACGAAACCCTCGGCGTTCCCAAGAACGCCTCCGAGGAAGAAATCAAGAAGGCTTATCGCAAGCTGGCCATGAAGCACCACCCTGACCGTAATCAGGGAGACGCCGGCAAGGCAGCGGAAGACCGCTTCAAAGAGGCGAAAGAGGCCTACGAGATGCTCTCTGACACGGGCAAGCGCGCGGCTTATGACCAGTTCGGGCATGCCGGCGTCGATCCCAACATGCGCGGCCCTGGCCCGAATGGCGAAGGGTATGGAGGCTTTGCAGAAGCCTTTGGCGACATTTTTGGCGACATGTTTGGGCAAACCGCTCGAGGCGGGCGTCAGGGCGGTCGTCAGGTCTTCCGCGGTAGCGATTTGAGCTACGCGATGGAAGTCACGCTCGAGGAAGCGGCCCGCGGGAAAGATGCTCAAATTCGCATTCCTTCCTGGGACAACTGCGACATCTGCCATGGCAGCGGCGCCAAGCCGGGCACCAGCGCAAAGACCTGTGGCACCTGCCAAGGCTCCGGCACCGTACAGATGCGCCAGGGCTTCTTCAGCGTGCAGCAAACCTGCCCGCACTGCCGCGGCACCGGAAAGATCATTCCAGAACCGTGCACCGCGTGCCAGGGTCAGGGAAAGGTCAAAAAGCAGAAGACGCT
>JBBSRE010000237.1:0-5049 GCA_038243365.1 Burkholderiales bacterium
GGCGTCTGTTTAGCGCGTCGGCGAACGATGCAGCCTGCGCTGCAGCAGGTCGTCCCAATTAAGGGATGCCAGGCTTGCGAAGGGGTGCAATTGCAGTCCGCTACAATTTCGGGCTGTCTACCTTCTCTCAGCGATGTTCATCGAGGATCCCCATGAGTGACACTCCAATCGACTCCAGCAAACGGACGTGGCTGATCGCGACCGGCTGTGCTGGCGCGGTGGGCGGCGTGGCAACCGCCGTTCCCTTCGTGAGTTCTTTTCAGCCTTCCGAAAAGGCCAAGGCCGCGGGCGCCGCGGTGGAAGTGGACATCTCCGGCCTCAATCCTGGCGAAAAAATGACGGTTGAGTGGAGAGGCAAGCCAGTATGGGTCGTGCGCCGCACGCCAGCGCAAGTGGCAGAACTGCCCAAGCATGACGACAAACTGGCGGACCCGAAATCTCTGCGCAAGCCTGACGAATTTACACCGCCCTACGCACGCAACGAGCAGCGCTCCATAAAACCGGAGTACTTTGTAGCGGTGGGAATCTGCCCGCATCTGGGTTGTTCCCCGATCGACAAGTTTTCCACAGGCCCTCAGCCATCGCTTCCGGACGACTGGGAAGGCGGTTTCCTTTGCCCCTGCCACGGCTCCACCTTTGACTTGGCTGGCCGCGTGTACAAGAACAAGCCTTCACCTGACAACCTGGAGGTGCCGCCGTACATGTACCTCTCGGACACCCGCCTGCTCATCGGCGACGACAAGAAAGCCTGAGGAACCGAGCCATGGCAGTGTTCAAGGAAATCTCGCCCAATGCTTCGTCGGGCGCCAAGCTGACGAACTGGTTTGAAAACCGCATTCCGACCGCGTTTGACGCTTACCGCGTTCATATGTCGGAGTATTACGCTCCGAAAAACTTCAACTTCTGGTACATCTTTGGCTCGCTGGCGCTGCTGGTACTGGTCATCCAGATCGTCACCGGCATCTTCTTAGTGATGCACTACAAACCTGATGCGGCTCTGGCATTTGGTTCGGTGGAATACATCATGCGCGATGTGCCATGGGGCTGGCTGATTCGCTATATGCACTCCACCGGTGCGTCTGCGTTCTTCATCGTTGTTTATCTGCATATGTTTCGTGGACTGATCTACGGCAGCTATCGCAAACCACGTGAGTTGGTGTGGATTTTCGGTTGCGCCATTTTCCTGGCGCTCATGGCTGAAGCCTTCATGGGCTATCTGTTGCCTTGGGGCCAGATGTCGTATTGGGGTGCGCAGGTCATCGTGAACCTGTTTGCGGCGATTCCATTCGTCGGTCCTGATCTTGCGCTCCTGATTCGCGGTGACTATGTAGTGGGAGACGCCACCCTCAACCGCTTCTTCAGTTTTCACGTCATCGCCGTGCCTCTGGTGCTGCTGGGCTTGGTCGTGGCGCACCTGCTGGCGCTGCACGATGTGGGTTCGAACAACCCGGACGGCGTCGAAATCAAGGGTCCCAATGCACCACGTGATGAGAATGGTCATCCTTTGGACGGCATTCCGTTTCACCCGTACTACACAGTGCACGACATCCTGGCGGTCTGCATGTTCCTGATGGCGTTTACCGCTGTGGTGTTCTTCGCGCCTGAAGCGGGTGGCTACTTCCTCGAATACAACAACTTCATTCCTGCCGATCCGCTCAAGACTCCTGCTCACATTGCACCTGTCTGGTACTTCACGCCGTATTACTCAATGCTGCGTGCCATTACCACTGAGATGGTGTACGCACTGATCGCGTGCATTGTGGGAGCTGCAGCTTTCGGTGTGCTCAAAGCAAAGCTACCTGCTATTTTCAAAGGCGCCATCGTGATCGCTGCCTTGGTTGCCATTGCGCTAATGCTCAACATTGATGCCAAGTTCTGGGGTGTGGTGGTCATGGGCGGTGCGGTCATCATCCTGTTCTTCCTGCCATGGCTGGATCACAGCCCGGTCAAGTCCATCCGCTATCGGCCGAGCTGGCACAAGTACATGTATGGCCTGTTTGTCTTCATGTTCGTCATTCTGGGTTACTTAGGCATTCAACCTCCAGGTGCATGGGGTGAATGGGCTGGACAGGACATTGCCCAGCGCGTCTCCCAACTGTTTACGCTTGGCTACTTTGGCTTCTTCCTGCTTATGCCGTGGTGGAGCCGCTTGGGCGAGCCCAAGCCGGTACCGGACCGTGTGATATTTGCGTCGCATTGAAGCCGGAGACATTGACCATGAAAAAACTCTTCTATTCGTTTGTCGCTGCTGTAGCTATGGTTGCGGGCGGCGCGCATGCAGCCGGGGGCGAATCTATCCATTGGGACAAGGCGCCCAATCGCACCAATGACCTGCCAGCGCTGCAAAACGGGGCCAAGCTTTTTGTCAATTACTGCTTGGGGTGCCACTCGGCAGCCTATATGCGTTACACCCGCCTGACGGACATCGGTCTTACGCCAGATCAAATCAAGGCCAACCTTCTTTTCCCCACCGACAAGATTGGTGAGACCATGAAGGCAAGCATTGATCCGCATCAGGCCAAAGAGTGGTTTGGTGGCAACCCGCCCGACTTGACGGTGATTGCGCGCTCGCGTGCTGGGCACGGCGGAACCGGTGCCGACTATCTCTACACGTTTTTGCGCACCTTCTACCGCGACGATTCCAAAGCGACTGGTTGGAACAACCTCGCCTATCCGAACATTGCGATGCCGAACCCCTTATGGCAACTGCAAGGTGTTCGCACTCCCGTGTTTGAACAGCTTGAGAGCCATGGTCATGAAATCCAGGTGTTCAAGGGCTGGGAGCAACGCGTTCCCGGAAGCATGACTAACGCACAGTTCGACGATGCCATCGGAGATTTGGTGGGTTATTTGCAATGGATGGCTGAGCCCGCTCAAAACACTCGCATGCGCGTGGGCGCATGGGTGCTCCTCTTTTTGGGGGTCATGACGGTGTTCGCCTGGAAACTGAACGGCGCGTTCTGGAAAGACGTCAAGTAGTTCGCCATCTCGGCACGGCCGCACCTCAAGGTGCGGCGTTTTTCGCAGAGTGGGGCGCCCTGGGCGCTCCCACTCTTTTGCTTTTTAGGAGTTTCGCTTCATGATGGTGCTTTATTCGGGTACGACCTGTCCTTTTTCTCACCGGTGCCGTTTCGTTCTCTTTGAAAAGGGAATGGACTTTGAAATTCGTGACGTCGACCTGTACAACAAACCTGAAGACATTGCCGTCATGAATCCTTACGGCCAGGTGCCCATCCTGGTCGAGCGGGACCTGATCCTGTATGAGTCGAACATCATCAATGAGTACATCGACGAGCGTTTCCCGCATCCGCAGTTGATGCCCGGTGATCCAGTTGACCGTGCCCGAGTACGTTTGTTCTTGCTGAACTTCGAAAAGGAACTGTTCGTTCATGTGAACAGCCTGGAGGCGCGCGCAACCAAAGGCAATGACAAGGCCCTTGAAAAAGCCCGTTCGCATATACGCGACCGTTTGACACAGCTCGCGCCGGTGTTCCTCAAAAACAAATTCATGCTGGGCGACAATTTTTCGATGCTTGATGTGGCCATCGCTCCGCTGCTTTGGCGCCTGGACTACTACGGCATCGACCTCAGCAAGAATGCCGCACCACTGCTCAAATACGCCGAGCGCATTTTTTCGCGTCCAGCGTACATCGAAGCTCTTACGCCTTCTGAAAAGGTCATGCGCAAGTAGGACGTTATGAAAACCGAGGAATCGAGTTCGACCCGCCCCTATCTCATTCGTGCCTTGCACGAATGGTGCACCGACAACGGCTTCACGCCTCACGTAGCAGTGAAGGTAGACGAATCGGTGCAGGTGCCGCTCGAATATGTGAACAACGGCGAGATCGTGCTTAACGTGGGTCTGGATGCGACCAGTGGCCTGCAGTTGGGAAACGATTTCATCGAGTTCAAGGCCCGTTTTGGAGGCCAGCCCCGTGAAATTATGGTGCCTATCGGACGGGTGATCGCCATCTATGCACGGGAGAATGGCCAGGGCATGGCGTTTCCACCGCCGGTAGATCATTTGTCAGGCCCAGTGCAAGGCGGCTCGGTTTTGACGCAAGATATGCCGCGAGACGACGCGAAGCCACTGGTGCAGCTGGTACCTGATACCAAGGAGCGCGAAACGGCCGAGGAGCCAGAGCCACCGAAACGTCCGGACGGAAACGGTGGGTCGCAGGGGCGGCCGTCGCTCAAACGGGTGAAGTGACGAGCGCCTCCAGGTCGCGTTGAGTTCGGTACAGCTCCTCAAAATGGAAGTCACTTGCAGCGTCGGGACGGAAGCGAAATGGGGTGGGTCGTCGCTGCCGTTCGAGGTGGCGCTGCAAAAACGCCAAGCTTGAGGCTTGTCGGACCTGATGCCCCGTTCACGTTGCTCAGATGGTCGTTTTCCCAGTCTAGAATACAAGACTTGCCGATTTAGCTCAGTGGTAGAGCAACCGCCTTGTAAGCGGTAGGTCGTCAGTTCAATCCCGACAATCGGCACCAAGTTCAAGTTCCAAAAAATCGCCACTTTCTCGCGCAGCGGATTTATTGGGTAGGTTAAAAGAGCTATAATTCAAAGCTTCGCGGCTGTAGCTCAGTTGGATAGAGTACTTGGCTACGAACCAAGGGGTCGTGGGTTCAATTCCTGCCAGCCGCACCAAAAAGACAAGCCCTGAGTTTGAGAAAACTCAGGGCTTTTTCTTTTGCATTTCGGCTTACACAGGGCAGCCGAGCGTGACTCTAAGGTCGACAGGGTCACACTGGACTTTAAGGGTAGCGTCGACCTGGCGGCCTGCTCGCGCACTTGTCCGGCATGACCTGCGCCGGAAACGCGTCACGATTCCTTGCACGTGACCGGCAGCACCTGGTCCGTGCCAACAACGGAAGGATCGGCGGCATGAGCAAGGCATTTACGCGCGAAAGTGACAACGAGCCCGAAGAAATGGAGCCCAGCGCCGTCGCAGTTCCGGGCGCGCGCAACTACATGACCGCAGCTGGCTACGCGCGGCTACGGGCCGAGCTGCTGGAGCTCATGGACGCCGAGCGGCCCCGCGTGGTCGAGAC
>JBBSRE010000238.1:0-5003 GCA_038243365.1 Burkholderiales bacterium
AGATTGCCGAAGGCACGCCCGCGCAAGTGCGCGCCAACCCCGCCGTGATCGACGCCTATCTGGGGAGCGACCATGCTGACCTTTGACAACGTGCAGCTCTCCTATGGCAGCTTTCGTGCGCTCGAAGGCGTCACGCTGCATGCGGATGCCGGCGAACTGGTAGTGCTGCTGGGCGCCAACGGCGCAGGCAAGAGCTCGATCTTCCTCACCGCCAGTGGCCTGCACCGCGCAAGCGGCGGCAGCATTCGCTTCGGCGAGCGCGAGCTGGTGGGCATGAACCCGTCGCAGATCGTCAAGCACGGCCTGGTGCAGTGCCCTGAAGGCCGTAAGTTGTTTCTGCAGATGTCGGTGCTGAAGAATCTGATGCTCGGTGCCTATGTGCACCGAGGCGACAAGGCTGGCAACCGCACCCGGCTGGAAGAAGTGCTGGCGCTGTTTCCCATCCTCGATGAGAAAAAAGACGACCCGGCAGGATCGCTCAGCGGTGGCCAGCAGCAGATGGTGGCCATTGGCCGCGCGCTCATGGGCCGGCCCAAAGTCTTGCTGCTGGACGAGCCTTCACTCGGGCTTGCGCCGCTGGTCGTCAAGCAGGTTTTCGAGGTGATTCAGCGCATCAACCAGGCCGGCACCACGGTGCTGCTAGCCGAGCAGAACGCCTATGCGGCGCTGAAGATTGCCAACCGTGCGTATGTGCTGGAGCGTGGCCGCATCGTGCTGGAGGGCGACCCGCAAAGCCTGCTGCACAACGAAGCTGTGCGGCGCGCGTACATCGGCGCCTGAAGCCCCCGGTTTTTCCACCTCACTGCTTTCCCTCGCTCACCCCCTTCCCATTCATCTCAAGGAGACATTCATGATCATCAGAAGAAAATTCACCCTGCTCGCTGGCGCACTGGCGATGGGCGGTTTGCTCACCGCAGGCCCTGCGTCTGCGCAAGAAGTCGTCAAGATCGGCTATTCCGGCCCCTTAAGCGGCGGCGCAGCGCAGTACGGCAAGAACACGCTGGACGGCTTGAAGTTCGCCATTGACGAACTCAATGAAAAGGGCTTTGAAGTCGCCGGCAAGAAGGTCAAGTTCGAGGTCGTCGCTCTGGATGACAAGTACAACCCGAGCGAGACAGCCATCAACTTTCAGCGCCTGGTGCAAGAGAGCAAAACGCCCGTCGTGATGTCGCCGCACTCGGGCGGTGGCTACGCGATTCAAACCAGCAACGAGCGCTTGAATGCTTTGCTTTTGTCGTACACCAGTGTGCCGAAGATCACCGAGACCGGCAACAAGCTGACCATGCGCATCCCGCCGGATTTCTCCACCTACATCAAGCCGTTTGTGGCCTATTCGATGAAGCGGTTTGGCAAGAACGTGGCCATCGCCAACGCCGACCACGACTACGCCAAGGCCTGGACTGCGCTGTTCAAGCCGGCCTGGGAAGCGGCAGGTGGCAAGGTCGTCGGCGAGAACCCGATGAGCTACAACCGCTCGACTGACTTTTACAGCGGCGTGAGCAAGGCACTGGCCGGCAAGCCTGATGTGCTGTTCATCGGCGGTGCGTCTGAGCCGACCGCGCTGGTGGCCAAGCAAGCGCGCGAGCTCGGCTTCAAAGGCGGCTTCATCATCATGGACCAGGCCAAGATGAACGAGATGAAGGCCATTGTGGGCGGCTACGACAAGCTCGAAGGTGCCGTCGGTGTGTTGCCGGTGGTGGACTCGACCCAGCCAGCAGTCAAGAGCTTTGTTGAGCGCTGGTACAAGGTCTACCCAGGACGCGAGCCAGGGAGTGAGGCAACCTACAACTACACCGCCATGATTGCCACGGCCAACGCCATGAAGATGGCTGGCACCACGACCGACGCCATGGCCATCCGCGGCAAGCTGGACGCCGCCATCAAGGCCTTGCCGGACGCACAGAACCTGGCCAACTACAGCGGGCTGGACGCCAACGGCGGATCAGTGATGGACGCACCTGTGGCGGTGATCGAAGGCGGCAAGATCAAGGAAGTGAAGCTGAGCGAACTGGGCAAGTAAGTCGCACGGGTTCGGTAAAACAAAAAAGCCGGTTGCGAATGCAGCCGGCTTTTTTTGTGGGCACATTTGAAGAATTTTAGGTCTCTAGCGCTTATGCAGTAAGCGCGAGCAGCTATTAAATATAGAGCATTCTTCCCGTGCTGGCCCGCCTGCGCGACTGAAGAAGCCGTCAAGGCTGCTGCCGTGCATGCCGCTCGGCCTCTTGCTCCTGAAGCTGGCGCCACTGGATTTTGCCTGTGCCGGACTTCGGCAAGCTGTCGACAAACTCCACGATCCTGGGGCTCTTGTACGCCGCCATATGCTCGTGCGCCCACGCCACGATGTCGGCTTCGCTCACCGCACCGCGCTGGCCTGCCTGGAGCACCACCAGCGCCTTGACCGTTTCCCCGCGCTTGGCATCCACCGCGCCGATCACGCAGACCTCATGGATGGCGGGGTGGTGGTACATCAGTGCCTCGACCTCGGCCGGCCAGACCTTGTATCCCGACGCATTGATCATGCGTTTGAGCCGGTCCATCATGAAAAAGTAGCCGTCGCCGTCCATGCGCGCCAGGTCACCGGTGCGCAGGAAACGCTTGCCGTCCATTGTGACGAACGCCTTGGCGGTGGCCTCTTCGTTGCGCCAGTAGCCTTGCATGACCTGCGGCCCGTGCATCACGATCTCGCCGGTTTCGCCTTGCGGCAGTTCGGTCTGGGTGTCCACATCGACAATCCGCGCGTCCACATCAAACAGCGGGATGCCCAGGCACTGCGGTTTGGGCGACTGCGGCGGGTTGATGTGCGTGGCGGCCATGGTTTCCGACATGCCGTAACCCTCCACATAGTCCAGCCCGGTCAGTTTCTTGAGCTTTTGCGCCACCGCCTCAGGCATGGCCGCGCCGCCGCCGCGTATGCCGTTAAGGCTTGAGAGGTCGTATTCGCCTATGCGCGGGTTGGCCACAAAGTCCACCACCATGGTGGAGATCGCCTGCCAACTGTTCACGCGGTAACGCTGCATCAGCTCGGCTGCTACCTCCCGGTCCCAGCGCGCCATCACCACCAGCGTCGCGCCCAGGTACAGGGGGCCGTTCATTCCTCCTGCCATGCCGGTCACATGAAAGAACGGCAGTACCGAGAGCAGCACGGAATCCTGCGTACGCCCGAACCAATCCATGCCGCCCACCGCCGTGCTCATGGCGCTGCGGTGTGTGTGCATGCACCCCTTGGGGTGGCCGGTGGTGCCCGAGGTGTAGGGCATCACACACAGATCGTCGGGGCCAGCGGTGAGCGGACCGGGAACGCGCGCAGCTTGCAACGCATCGCGCCAGGTGTGCAGCCCGGGGCCGTTGAGCGCCATGCGCTCGGCGCTGACAAAGTCGGGCACGCGCAGGTCGGTGGGGGTTTGCAGATGGTCCAGGTAGCAGGCCACCAGCACATGGTGCAGCGCGGGCGCAAGAGTAGGAGTAGGAGTAGGCGTATCTGTCAGCGCCGGGTGCGAATTCGGCTGCAGATTCGATTGCGAATTTGTTTGCGGATTCGATTGCAGGTGCGGCTGCAACTGCGCGAGCAGGTCTTGCGCGGCAATCGCCACGCGGGCGCCGCTGTCTTGCACGTAATGCGCCAGCTCGTCGCTGCGGTTCATGGGGTTCACCGGCACCACGACCGCATTGGCGCGCAGGATGGCGTAGTAGCCCAGCACCCACTGCGGGCTGTTTTGCAGGTACAGCAGTACCCGGTCGCCGGCGCGCACGCCCAGGTCGTGCTGAAGATAGCCGGCCAGACGCTCGACTTCGCGGTGGAATGCGCTGAAACTCAGCGTGCTGCCGTAGAAGACCAGGAAAGGCTTGTCCGGGTAGCGTATGGCAGAGACCTCTGCGTTGTAGAACAGGTTGGTCTCGGGCAGCGTGAGATGGCGTGGCAGGCCCGGCGGCCAATGGGCAAAGTGCAGTTCGTGCGGGGTCGATGTAGGCATGAAATCCTTCAAATGAGGCTGGCGCCGCCGTCAACTACCAGCGCTTCACCGGTGATGTGGCGTGACGCGTCGGATGCGAGGAACACCACCGCGCCTTTCAAATCCTCTTCGCCGCCGATGCGCCGCAGGGGCGTGCGTTCGATCACGGCGGGGCCAAGCTTTTCAATCAGCCCGCTGGCCAGCTTGGTCGGGAAAAAACCGGGGCAGATGGCGTTGACGCGAACGCCGTAGGGCCCCCATTCGCTGGCCAGCGTGCGCGCGAAATGAATCGCTGCCGCCTTGGAGGTGTTGTAGGCGATGGTGTTCATGCCCGGCGGTGTGCCTTTGAGCCCGGCCACAGACGCAGTGACGATGATGCTGCCGCGCCCGGCCGGAATCATGCAGCGCCGGCCCACCTCGCGCGACAGGAAGAAGGGCGCGTTCACGTTCAAGTCCATGACCTTGTGCCATGCCGCGTCCGGGTAGTCTTCGGCCTTGGCGCCCCAGGTAGCGCCGGCGTTGTTGACCAGGATGTCGATGGTGCCGAAACGCGCCAGCACCTGGTCGACCATGGCGGGGATGGTGTCGAACTTCGACAGATCTCCGACCACGGTTTCCACCTCGTAGCCCAGGCTTTCAAGGTGGGCTCTGGCTTCAGCCAGTTCGCCTTGCTTGCGCGCGGTGATGGCCAGTTTTGCGCCCATTTCGCCCAGCGCCTCGGCCATCTGCAGGCCCAGGCCACGCGAACCGCCGGTGACCAGCGCCACGCGCCCGTCCAGATCAAAAAGTTGTCGCACGCCCATGGTCAGTCGCTTCCCAGAAAACAAGGTTGACGACGCTCATGCGCCGCAAGCCGTACATGCTACGGAAGCATCTGCGCGGGGCCTGTCGCCTGTGGCACTGTGCGCATGCTGGCCGCTCAATTGATAGCGAAAAGAACCTCCAGTGCTTATTCAGTAAGCGCGGACAGCTCGTCTATCGATAGCAAAAATGCCAGAACCTCGTGGAGCCCGAGCTTATCGCGCCAGACTTGCCTCGATGCGCGCCACGGTG
>JBBSRE010000239.1:0-4926 GCA_038243365.1 Burkholderiales bacterium
CGTCTGCTCGCTGCGGGCCTGCGAACCGGCGGCCACCCACACATAGTCGACGGGCGCAGGGCCCAGATCGGCATGCGCCAGTTCGATCAGCCGCACCGTGATGGCGTCGGTCATGGCGGTCACGATATGGCCCGTGCCATAAGCGCTGGTGCCGGCCTGCGCCAAGTGGCGCTGCAGCGTTTTGAGGCGTGTGGCGGTCCTGGCCAGGGCCTCGACCGACCCCTGCTTGTGTATTTCGCCTGCCAGCACCACCGCCGAGGTCGTTTGCTGCTCGGCCAAATCAGTGGCGGTGACCATTCCCACGATCTGCATTCCGTCCATCACCGGCACGTGGTGAATGTTGGCGCGGGCCATCAGCAGCAGTGCATCAAAGGTGGGGCTGCTGGCCTGCAGCGTATGCGGTTCGAGGGTGGCAATGGTGCCGACGTTCTGGCTGCTGTCCATGCCGGTGGCGAGCACCCGGTTGCGCAAATCCCGGTCGGTGACTACGCCGATCAGGTGACCTTCCGCGTCCGTCACCAGCACCGACGACACGCGCTCGCGGCACATGTGCGCGGCCACGGCGTGCACTGGAGTCTCGGGCGGGAGGCACACGGGCGGCCGTTTGATCAGCGCGCGCAGGGGCGTTGCCAGCCGGTTGAGCGGCGCGCCGCTGTCCCACGAGGTAGGTGGGTGCTCAAACGCCTTTTCTGCCGCAGCGCCGGGCGGCGCCAGCGAAGCAAAGTGGTATTCGAGCTCGGGCTGTGCGGCGCACACCTCCTGCAAGTGCGCCGGCGCGAGCCATGCCACGGCTCCATCTGCCGCCGCCGTGGCCTGCCAAGTGGTCAGGTGTTGTGCAGGCGTCGCGCCATAGCCAAACAGGGCGCCGGGCGGCAGTCGCACCGCGCGCTCCAGGTCGGGGTCATGCACGTCCACCGCGCCACTGACGACCATGCCCAGTCGCGTATGCAGCCTGCCCTGCGCGAGCAGCATGTCGCCTTCGGCCATGTGCTTGATTTGCCACTGCCGGGCCAACTGAGCACGTGTCGCCTTGTCCAAGGCGCCAAAAGCGTCGTGGTTGGCGAGCAGGGAACAAAAGTCATCCGAGGGGTTTGGCGCAGTCGGCATGGTGGAAAACGATCCTCCTGAAGACCATTGTGTCCGCTGTGCGCGCAATGGTCGAGCTCTCGAGTGGAATGCGTTCGATGCGTGGTCAGCGCAAAGCAAGGCAGCACAATGCTGGGCTGTATTAGGTCTTTGCAATTTCACGGAGTTTTGATGCACAGCATTTTTCACTTGGCCATCCACGTGCGCGACCTGGATGTCGCGCGCTCCTTCTATGGCGAGGTGCTGGGCTGCGCGGAGGGCCGCAGCACCGAGACCTGGGTGGACTTCGACTTTTTCGGTCACCAGCTCTCATTGCACTTGGGCGAACCCTTTGCCACGACCGGCACAGGCCGCGTAGGAGAGCACATGGTGCCGATGCCGCATTTCGGTTTGGCGCTGAACCTGCCGGACTGGCAGACCCTCGCCCAGCGTCTGGAGCATGCAGCTACCGACTTCGTGTTGTCGCCCCAGCAGCGTTTCAAAGGAGAACCGGGCGAGCAGTGGACGATGTTTTTCCTCGACCCGTTCGGCAATCCTATCGAGGTCAAGGGATTTGCCTCGCTGGAGACGCTCTACTGCGCTTAGGCAGGGCGCCCCAGGCACGTGCGCCACGAATGTCGTCCAGACTTTTGGTACTTGGTCGTGTGGATAATGTCGCCAGCGTGAACATGCATTTCGCTTGAAACTTAAAATGCGGCGTTCGCTGACGGCGACCCACCTGCCGGCCATTGCTTTTTCCTCAATCAAAACTCAGGTCAGCCCCCTTGGGGCATTGACCTACTGCCGAAGGACCTTCTTATGGATAGCGCGCTGCTGAGTCTGCTCGGCGCCTTTTTACTTTCGCTTCTCGGCCTGTTTGTGTTCATCTGGTCGATGCGCAAGGGTTTGCTGATTGAAAACCCGCGCGCCGCCTCGGTCATCTTTGCTCCGGGCGAAATCGGCAGTGCCGACGACCCCGCAATTCCCGGCAATAAGCAAAAACCTCTTCGCGAAGCTGCGGCAGAGGCTGGCGACGACGTGCATCCGCCAGATCCGGATGCGCTCGTCCACCGGATGGAAGCGGACCGCTCCACCGCGTTTCCGGTGTTCATGTTCATGGCCTTTGCCTGCATGTGGCTGCTGTTGGGATCGGCCGCTGGGCTTACCGCATCGCTCAAGCTGCACATGCCTGATTGGCTGGTCAGCGAAGCGTGGATGACTTTCGGGCGCGTGCGTACCGTCCACCTCACCGCGGTGCTTTACGGGTGGATCACCAATGCTGCGCTCGGCGTCATCATCTGGCTGCTGCCGCGCCTGTTGCGTACGCCGTTGGTGGGCGCCGTGTGGGTCATGCTGGGGGGCGCGCTGATCAACACCGGCATTGCCAGCGCCATTGGCGCCATCGGATCGGGTTGGACGGACGGCATGGAATACCTGGAGATTCCATGGCAGATCGGCATCTTCATCGTCGCGGGCTTCATCTGCATCATCGGCCCGGTGCTCTACACGCTGGTGAACCGCAAGGTCGAGTCGCTGTATGTGAGCGTCTGGTACATGGTGGCGGCGCTGCTGTGGATCGCGTTGCTCTTCATCATCGGCAAACTGCCTGGCGTACACACCGGCGTGCAACAGGCGACCACCAACTGGTGGTACGGCCACAACGTGCTGGGATTGTGGTTCACGCCCATCAGCGTGGGCGCTATTTACTACTTTCTTCCCAAGATCATTGGGCGGCCGGTGCGCTCTTACAACTTGTCGATTCTGGGATTCTGGACGCTGGCATTCTTCTACGGCCAGGTGGGGGGACACCACCTCATCGGCGGGCCAGTGCCGGGTTGGCTGACCACCTTGTCGATCGTGCAAAGCATGATGATGATCATCCCTGTGGTGGCGTTCACGATCAACATGGCGGGCACCATGCGGGGCCGCATGCATTTGGCGCTGTATTCGCCCACGCTGCGCTTCATGATGTTTGGCGGCTTTATGTACATGCTGTCGTCGTTGCAGGGTTCGTTCGAGGCATTGCGCAGCATCAACCAGGTGGCGCACTTCACGCACTTCACCGTGGCCCACGCCCATCTGGGCGCCTACGCCTTTGTCACCATGGTGCTGTTTGGTGCCATCTACTTCATGATGCCGCGCGTGCTGAACTGGGAGTGGCCGTATCCGCGGCTGATCACGCTGCAGTTCTGGCTGGCGGTTGTCGGTATCAGCATTTACTTTGTCGGCCTGTCGATTGGCGGCTGGCTGCAAGGGCTCGCCATGCTCGACCCCAAGCAACCCTTTATGGAATCTGTGGCGATCACGCTGCCCTACTTGCAATGGCGCAGCGTAGGCGGCTCGTTGATGGTGCTCAGCCATGTGATTTTTGTGGGCCACTTCCTGGCGATGGCGCTGCGTTTTGGTCCGCAGCGCACGGGTGCCGCACTGTTCTGGCCGCAAAAGGCGCAGGAGATCAGTCATGGAAAGTGAAGTCAAACTGGCCGCTGGCGCGATGGTCGCGCTTGCCGTAGCGACGGCCGCGCTGGTCGTTTTGCCGTATATCCAGGTGCGTGATATTCATGCACCCGAAGGTCTCAAGCCTTACACCAGTTCCGAGCTGCGCGGCCGGGACGTCTACATTTCCAATGGCTGTGTGTATTGCCATACGCAGCAGCCACGCGATCGCAACATGGGGCCTGACGCCGAACGCGGCTGGGGTCGTCCGTCGGTGCCGGGCGACTATGTGTATGACAAGCCGCACTTGCTGGGCAGCATGCGCACCGGGCCTGATCTGTTCAACATTGGCGCGCGCCAACCCAGCCAGGACTGGCACCTGGGCCACCTCTACCAGCCACGCGCCTATGTACCGGGCTCCATCATGCCGTCTTACCCGTACATGTTCGACGTGAAACGCGAAGCCGAGGAGGGCGACGTGGTGGTCAAGCTGCCACCAGGCACCGCGCCTGACGGCCGCGTGGTGGTGGCAAAACCCCAGGCTCTGGATCTGGTGCGCTATCTGCGCGGCCTGGACCACACCTATCCTGTGCTCCCACCTGAGCCACGTGGGGCAGGTGCCGATAGCCCGAACGCTGGCCCCGGCTCAGAGCCCGGCTCGGCACCCCCCGCAGCTCCTGCGCCCACCTCATCCACAGACCCCGCTTCCCCAGCGGCATCCTGAACGCTTTCGAAAGTCATTGCCATGGCAAGCCCCACGCCCCAAGACCGCACCACTCCCACGGCTCAGGAGCGCGAAAACGCGGAACCTGAAGAGCGCATGCGTCCCATGCCGCTGTTGGCAGGGCTTGTGGTAGTGGGCATGGCGTTGTTCGGCGTGGTCTATCTGCTGTTTGCAGCGCCGCCCGGCAACCCGCTGCTCGGCGATCAGCGCACCGTGGCCGATCTCTCTGGCCCGGCGCCGGCCGCGCCGGGGGCCGTCGCTGACGGCAAGGGCTTGTTCACCGCGCATTGCGTGGCCTGCCATCAGGCCACCGGTAAAGGCCTGCCCGGCGTGTTTCCACCGCTCGACGGATCTGAGTGGGTTCACGGCGATGAGCGCGTGCTGGTCAACATCTTGCTGCATGGCGTTCAAGGCGATATCGAAGTGGCAGGCACGAACTACAACGGCGCCATGCCGGCGTTTACGCAGCTGAGCGACTCTGAGCTCGCTGCGGTCGCGACCTATATCCGCAGCAGTTGGTCGAACACATCGGACGAAGTCAAAGCCGAAGTGTTCGAACGCGAACGCCAAGCCAGCAAGCGCACCACGCCGTTTGAAGGCGGCGCTGCCTTGAAGGCGTTGGCGGTTGCGCCGGCGAGTTGAGGCCCTAGGAAACAGCTGTGCTGCGTACCGTGATGGCCGCGCTGCTGCTGGTTGCCGCC
>JBBSRE010000240.1:0-4910 GCA_038243365.1 Burkholderiales bacterium
CGACACACTGCACTCAGACACCATGCCTTCCGATCTGATCGTCTCGCGCCGCGAAGGGCTCTATTGCGCTGCGGGCGACTTCTACATCGACCCCTGGCGGCCGGTAGCGCGCGCCGTCATCACGCATGCGCACGCAGACCACGCGCGCCGCGGTTCTGACGCGTACCTGGCGCACACCGACAGCGAGGGGACCTTGCGAGCGCGCCTGGGCATCGACATCGGGCTGCAAACGCTGCCTTATGGGGAAGTCATCACAGTGGGCGAGGCGCGCGTTTCGCTGCATCCCGCGGGCCACGTACTCGGCTCAGCCCAGGTGCGCGTCGAACATGGCGGGGAAGTCTGGGTCGCTTCAGGCGACTACAAGCTGGAGGATGACGGCACCTGCCCGCCGTTTGAGCCGGTGCGCTGCGATACCTTCATCACCGAATCCACCTTTGGCCTGCCCATCTACCGCTGGCCTACCCAAACACAGCTGTTTGCCGACATCAACGCCTGGTGGCAGCACAACGCCGAGTCGGGGCGCGCCAGCGTGATCTATGCCTACTCCTTCGGCAAGGCGCAGCGCGTCCTGCATGGGGTGGACCCGAGCATCGGCCCCATCTTTGTGCACGGCGCGGTTGAGACGTTGAACACCGTTTACCGCGACGCCGGTGTCAACCTACCCGAAACGCACCGCATTCAGGAAGGCAAGCTCGATAAAAGCTTGATGTCCCGCGCCCTGGTGGTGGCACCGCCTTCTACGGCGGGTACGCCGTGGTTGCGGCGCTTTGGCACCTACTCTGACGCCTTCGCCAGCGGCTGGATGCAGGTGCGCGGCGCGCGGCGCCGGCGCGGCGTGGATCGGGGTTTTGTCATGAGCGACCACGCCGACTGGCCCGGCCTGCAGCGCGCCATCGGCGGCACCGGTGCGGACAACATCATCGTCACCCACGGCCAGACCGCGACCATGGTGCGCTGGCTGGAAGAGCAAGGCCTGAATGCCCGCGAGTTCGCTACCGAATATGGCGCAGAGGACGATACCGAGCCAGTGCCGGCTGCCACTGCAGAAGCTGCAGCGCCCGAATCCCCGGCGGAGAGCTCTGCATGAAAGCGTTTGCCGAGCTGTACGCGGAACTGGACGCGCGCACCGCCTCTCTTGCCAAGCAGGCGGCACTGGTCGCTTACCTGCAAGTCGCGCCTTCGCAAGATGCAGCCTGGGCGCTGTACTTTTTGGCGGGGGGCAAGCCACGGCAGATCGTGCCCACCAAAATTCTGCGCACGTTGGCACGTGATGTGGCGGGCCTTCCCGAGTGGTTGTTTGATGAGAGCTATCAGGCGGTAGGTGACTTGGCCGAAACCATTGCCTTGTTGCTGCCGCCGCTTGACCAAGCGCCTGTCGTTCGCGGTTTGGCGCAATGGATGGCCGAGTTGCTTCCGCTGCGCGGTCTGCCGCCTGACGAACTGGAAGCGCGCTTGCGCCAGCATTGGGGTGCTCTGGCACCAGACGAGCGGCTGGTGTACTTCAAGCTGATCACCGGCAACCTGCGGGTCGGCGTGTCGCGCCTGCAAGCCACACAGGCACTGGCCCGCATCAGCGAGATCGACCCGAAACGCATCGCCCACCGGCTGATGGGCTATACGCAGATTGGCCGCACACCGGACGCGGCCGCGTATGAGGCCTTGATCGCGCCGGTCAATGAAACCGCCGAGGGCGCACTGGCCGAAGCCAGCGGCCAGCCCTATCCCTTTTTTCTGGCGCACCCTTGGACAGGGGATGCTGCGGCCATGGACGCTGCATTGGGTAGTCCAACCGACTGGCTGGTCGAATGGAAGTGGGACGGCATTCGCGCGCAAGTGGTGCGCCGCGCCGGTGGCGTGTTCATCTGGTCGCGCGGCGAGGAGCTGGTGACCGACCGTTTCCCGGAGCTGGCCGCCGCCGCGCTGGCCTTGCCCGAAGGCACGGTGCTGGACGGAGAAATCGTGGTCTGGCGCGACGCCAGCAACGAGCGCGAGGCAGGCCCTCAACCCTTCTCCGAAATGCAGCGCCGCATCGGTCGCAAGACCCTGGGCGCCAAACTGCTGCGTGACATCCCGGTGGTACTGATTGCCTACGACCAGCTCGAGCACGCAGGCATTGACCTGCGCACCCAGCCGCAACACGCGCGGCGCACCCAGCTGGAAGCCACATTGGGCGGTGGCGCGCTGCACGCCTCACTCAAGCTCAGTGAAGCACTACAAGGCAACACCTGGGAGGCACTGGATACGCAACGCGATGCCGCGCGCGCCATGGGGACCGAGGGCTTCATGCTCAAGCGGCGCGATGCGCAGTACGGCGTCGGCCGAACTAAAGACGTCGGTGTGTGGTGGAAATGGAAGATCGACCCCATGAGCATCGACGCGGTGCTCATCTACGCCCAACGCGGCCACGGCCGGCGCGCCAGTTTGTACAGCGACTACACCTTTGCCGTGTGGTCGGGGCCCGAGGGCGATGCCGAGCGCACGCTGGTGCCGTTTGCCAAAGCCTATTCAGGTCTCACCGATGTGGAAATGGGCAAGGTGGATGCCATCGTTCGCAAGACCACACGCGAGAGCTTTGGCCCGGTGCGCAGCGTGGAGCCCACTCAGGTCTTCGAGCTGGGCTTTGAGGGCATCGCCCGCAGCCCGCGCCACAAAAGTGGCATTGCAGTGCGCTTCCCGCGCATGCTGCGCTGGCGCCAGGACAAGCCGGTGAATGAGGCCGATACACTGCAGACGCTCGCGGATTTGCTTCCGCACTCAGAACCATAAGTCTTTCTTTTACGGCACCGCTAACGGCCCGGCAACGTCTTCAATCCCCCCCACACCTCATGATCTACTTGTCGATGTGCCCTTCTTCTCGAACCCTGCGCCACTGTGTCTTTGGCCTTTTGTTCGCGCTACCGCTCATCGCGGCTGCACAAGCTGAACCCTGCTCCATCGTGCGGCTGTCGGACGTGGAAGCGGCTTTGCCCGCGTCGCGGCCCTGGAAGCTGACATCGGGTGGCGCAGGCAGCTGCCGCTTCGAGGCGCGCGTGCTTGGCGCAGATGGACGCAGCATCTACACGGTCATGTTCAGGCTGCTGCAGCAATACCATGCTGCGCCCAAAGCGGCCGCAGAAACGCTGCAAACCGTTCGCACTGAATTCGCCAAGCGGTATGTGCTGTCTGATGTAGAAATTCAGGGCGCTGCTCCGGGTGCATTCCGTTTCGAGGATGGCAATGCATTGGGGTGGTATGCCCAGGTCGGTAAAGGCATCGTCTCGGGCTCGTATCTCTCCATGCAGGGCCCTCCCGATGCCGCTGAAGTGGCGGGACTGACGGCGCTGGCGCAAAAAGCCGCCGCCGCCACCAGTCAGCCCGCCGCTGCGGCGGCTGCCGGCGTCTGCCCGCACTTCGACGAAGCGATCGTGCGCAAGCTTCTAGGGGGCAAGGACGTGAAGATCGAACAGTTCGGCAGCAACAGCTGCGTTGCCACCAACGCTCGCCAAGAAGCGGTGATGTTTACTGGCATCCAAGCCGAAAGCCTGGCAGCGGCGAAGCAGATATTCAAATCCATGCAGTCTGCCGATTGCACCAACCAGCCGCTTACGGACGTCGGGCCGCAGGGCCTGCTGATGTTCAACTGCCGTTCTGCCCCTACGCACGCCGCAGCGTCCTTTTTCAAGGGCGTCAACCGCTACGAGTACACGTTGGCGCTGCAAGGCCGCGAGCCCACAGAGCAGGACCTGGCGCAGCTCGTCGAACAAGCGCGGTGGCGCTTCCTGCGCTGAGAAGAGTATTCAGCGTGGTGTCGGTGGACCGAAAGAACAGCGCTGACGCTTGGCTGGCCGCCCAAGGCTGGAAACCGTTTCCCTTTCAACGTGAGGTCTGGCGCGCGATGCAACAAGGCTGCTCCGGCCTGCTGCATGCGACCACTGGCGCGGGCAAAACCTACGCCGCCTGGCTAGGCGCGCTTCAGCGCTTCGCGGCGCTCGAGACGAGGTTGCCGAAACACGCCAAGACAACGCAGGATACGACTGGCATTGCCACCGAGTCGAAGCGCAAGCACCGAGCCTCGGCTCCCGCACTCGCCGTGCTCTGGATTACGCCCATGCGTGCGCTCGCTGCCGACACGCTGCGGGCCCTGAGCGCCCCGCTGCCCGCGCTGGCCCCCGACTGGAGCACCGGTCTGCGCACTGGCGACACGACATCAACCGAGCGCGCTGCGCAGGACCGGCGCTTGCCGACGCTGCTGGTGACGACGCCGGAGAGTCTGTCGCTTCTGCTCGCGCGCGCCGATGCGCACGAGCGCCTCAAAAGCGTGCAACTGGTGGTGGTAGACGAGTGGCACGAGCTTCTGGGGAGTAAGCGCGGCGTGCAGGTTCAGCTGGCGCTGGCACGCCTCTCGGGCTGGAACCCGAAGCTGATGGTTTGGGGCATGTCGGCCACGCTCGGCAATCTCGATGAAGCGTTGGCCACCTTGCTGCCTGCGCCCTCTTCGGCAACTGCCGGTGCCGCCGCGTCGCCGGTACTGGTGCAGGGCCGCATCGACAAGGCGCTGGAGGTCGACGTGCTGCTGCCCGCGCACATGGATCGCTTTGCCTGGGCCGGGCATATGGGTCTCTCGTTGTTGCCGCAAGTGGTGGCGCAGATTGAAGCAGCCGCTTCCACGCTGGTCTTTACCAACACGCGCTCGCAGTCCGAACGCTGGTACCAGGCGCTGCTGGAGGCGCGACCCGACTGGGCCGGCGTCATCGGCTTGCACCACGGCTCGCTGGACGCGGGCGTGCGCGCCTGGGTGGAGGCCGGCCTCAAGGATGGCAGCCTGCGCGCAGTGGTGTGCACCTCCAGCCTGGATCTGGGTGTGGACTTTTTGCCAGTGGACCAAGTGCTGCAAATTGGCTCGCCCAAAGGCGTGGCGCGCTTGCTGCAAC
>JBBSRE010000241.1:0-4884 GCA_038243365.1 Burkholderiales bacterium
CATGGCGCGACACAATCGCGCACGGAGACCGTGGATGACATCGCACACAGCACTCAAGCTGCATGTGCCGGAGCCTACTGGGCGACCCGGCTGCAAGACCGACTTGTCCTTTCTTCGCGCATCGCCTGCCGGCGCGGTGCGCAGACCCCCCCCTGATTGCCCCTCGGCTGATACTGCCGATCTTGCGCACAGCCTGGTGCGCGTGCTGGACGATGACGGCCAAGCGGTGGGGCCCTGGGCTCCAGCGGTCCATCCGGAGCGCCTGAGACGTGGGTTGCGCGCCATGATGAAGACGCGCATTTTTGATGCGCGGATGCTGGTCGCACAACGCCAGAAAAAGCTCTCCTTCTACATGCAGTGCCTGGGCGAAGAGGCGATTGCTGTCGCACACGCGCAGGCTCTGGACGAGGGCGACATGTGTTTTCCAACTTACCGTCAACAGGGCTTGCTTCTCTCGCGCGACGATGTCTCTATGGTCGAGCTGATCTGCCAGCTCATGAGCAACGAAGCCGATCCGCTCAAGGGCAGGCAACTGCCGGTGATGTACTCGTACAAGCGCGCTGGCTTCTTCTCGATTTCGGGCAACTTGGCTACACAGGTCATCCAAGCCGTAGGCTGGGCGATGGCGTCTGCCATCAAAGGAGACACCAAAATTGCGTCGGCCTGGATTGGAGATGGCGCAACCGCCGAAACCGATTTCCACACCGCGCTGACCTTCGCTCATGTGTACCGCGCGCCGGTCATCATCAATGTGGTCAACAACCAATGGGCGATTTCTACCTTTCAGTCCATCGCCGGCGGCGAAGGCACGACCTTTGCGCAGCGAGGCGTGGGCAGCGGCATTGCTTCGCTGCGCGTGGACGGCAACGATTTCCTGGCCGTCTATGCGGCCTCCCAATGGGCAGCAGAGCGCGCCAGATCCAACCACGGCCCTGCGCTCATCGAATGGGTGACCTACCGGGCAGGGCCGCATTCCACCTCGGATGACCCCTCCAAATACCGCCCCGCAGACGATTGGCAGCGCTTTCCGCTCGGCGACCCGATAGCACGGCTCAAACAGCATTTGTTGGCGATTGGTGAGTGGTCTGACGAACGCCACGAAGCCGCCCAGAAAGAGATGGAGGCGCAAGTGATCGCCGCGCAAAAGGAGGCTGAGACCTACGGCACCCTGCTTGATGGCCGCGTGCCCAGTGCCGCGACCATGTTTGATGATGTGTACAAGGTCATGCCGGAGCACCTGCGCCGGCAGCGCCAGCAGATGGGGGTTTGAGCCATGGAAACGCAAGAAAAAGACCAGGCGGCCACGACCGCAACGGTGCCCATGACCATGATCCAGGCGCTGCGTTCGGGCCTCGACGTGATGATGGAGCGCGACGACAACGTCATTGTTTACGGGCAGGACGTAGGCTACTTTGGCGGCGTGTTCCGCGTCACCGAAGGACTGCAAACCAAGTACGGCACGTCACGCTGTTTCGATGCCCCCATTTCGGAGGGCGGCATTGTCGGTACCGCAGTGGGCATGGGCGCCTACGGGCTGCGGCCGGTGGTGGAAATCCAGTTTGCCGATTATTTTTATCCGGCTATGGACCAGATCGTCTCCGAGGCAGCCCGCCTGCGCCACCGCTCGGCGGGCGACTTCACGGCGCCCATCACCATCCGCATGCCCTGCGGCGGTGGCATCTACGGCGGACAGACGCACAGCCAGAGCCCCGAGGCCATCTTTGCCCACGTGTGCGGCGTGCGCACCGTAATGCCGAGCAACCCGTACGACGCCAAGGGCCTGTTGATTGCCTCCATCGAGAACGACGACCCGGTCATCTTCCTGGAGCCCAAGCGCATCTACAACGGCCCGTTTGATGGCCACCACGACCGGCCGGTCGTGCCTTGGTCCAAGCACGCAATGGGCATGGTGCCCGAGGGCTACTACACAGTGCCGCTCGACAAGGCCGCGGTGTTTCGTACCGGCAAGGCGGTGACGGTGTTGACCTACGGCACCATGGTCTGGGTATCGGAATGCGCGGCGCGCGAGACGGGCATTGACGCGGAAATCATCGACCTTCGCACCATCTGGCCGCTGGATCTGGAGACCGTAGTGGCTTCGGTAAAGAAGACAGGCCGCTGCGTGGTGGTGCACGAAGCCACAAGTACCGGGGGTTTCGGGGCGGAGCTGATCGCCTTGGTGCAACAGCATTGCTTTTACCAACTGGAAGCGCCCATTGAGCGCGTCGCTGGTTGGGACACCCCCTATCCGCATGCCCAGGAATGGGCCTATTTTCCGGGACCGGAGCGCGTAGGCGCGGCCCTGCAACGCGCAGTGGAGGCATGACCATGGGTGTTTACGCAATCCGGGTGCCCGACATTGGAGAGGGCATTGCTGAAGTGGAACTGGTGGTCTGGCATGTACAGCCGGGCGACGTGGTGGTCGAAGACCAGGCCATCGCTGACGTGATGACCGACAAGGCGTCGGTGGAAATTCCCTCACCCGTGGCGGGCAAGGTGTTGGAGTTAGGCAGCGCCGTTGGCGAATTCATCGCGGTGGGCGCCGAGCTGGTAAGGCTACAGGTGGAAGGCGCAGGGAATCTGAAGGAGAGCGCAGCCATAGCCCCTGCAGCCACCCCTACGGCCAAATCGGTCGCTGAGCTCCCCGTCCCACCAGCCGCAGCGTCGGCAGCGGTCGCCACCCAGGTGCCAGCGCCGTCCGCGGCGGCTGCAACTCCCCGCGCCGCTGCCGTCGTAGCGCGCGAAGCAGGTGAGCGCCCACTTGCATCCCCCGCCGTGCGCCAGCGCGCGCTCGACATGGGGCTGGAGCTGCGTTATGTGCACGGCAGCGGGCCGGCCGGGCGCATCTCGCACGAAGACCTGGACGCCCATGCGGCAGCAGGTGGTCACGTGCAGGCTCAAGGCCCAGTGGGCTACGCCGAACGCCATGGCGAAGAGGTGATTCCCGTCATCGGCCTGCGCCGCAAAATTGCGCAGAAGATGCAGGAATCCAAACGCCGCATTCCGCATTTCAGCTACGTCGAAGAAATTGACGTGACCGAACTCGAAGCCTTGCGCAACAAGCTCAACAGCCTTTACGGCGAATCGCGCGGCAAGCTCACCGTGCTGCCTTTCCTGGCCCGTGCCATGGTGCTAGCGCTGCGCGAGTTTCCGCAAATCAACGCCAGGTACGACGACGAGGCCGGTGTGGTCACACGCTATGCCGGCGTGCATCTGGGCGTGGCGACGCAGACCGAGGGTGGGTTGATGGTGCCGGTGCTGCGCCATGCTGAGGCGCTGGATTTATGGGCCTGCGCGGCAGGCATTGCCGGCGTGGCCGAAGGCGCACGCAGCGGCAAGGCGCCGCGCGAAGCGCTGTCGGGCTCGACCATCACGCTCACCAGTCTGGGAGCATTGGGCGGCATTGCCAGCACGCCCGTCATCAACCACCCCGAGGTGGCCATCGTCGGCGTGAACCGCATGATCGAGCGGCCCATGTTGCGGGGCGGTCAGGTGGTGGGGCGGTTGCTCATGAACCTGTCCTCCTCGTTCGACCACCGTGTGGTCGATGGCATGCACGCCGCGCAATTCATTCAGGCCATGCGCGCGCTGCTGGAAACCCCGGCCTTGCTGTTCGTGGAGTGAGTGGATGACGAAAGAAATCACAACAAAATTACTCGTCATCGGCGGCGGCCCCGGCGGCTATGTCGCCGCCATCCGCGCCGGGCAGCTGGGTATCCCTACTGTGCTGATCGAGGGCGCGCGCCTGGGCGGCACCTGCCTGACCATTGGCTGCATTCCATCGAAAGCGCTGATTCACGCTGCGCACGAATTCGATCGTGCGCAACACCAGGCGGGCGGCTCGCCGCTCGGCATCCGGGTGCAATCGCCCAGCCTCGATATCGCGCAAACCGTGCGCTGGAAAGACGGCATCGTCGACCGCCTCTCGGGCGGCGTGGGCGCGCTGCTGCGCAAAGCCGGGGTGCAGGTCATCAAAGGCTGGGCGCACATCGAAGATGGAAAAACCGTGCGTGTGGAGCCTGCTGAGGGCGAAGGTGTACGCGTGCGCTGTGAACACATGCTGCTCGCCACCGGCTCGGAGCCAGTGGAGCTGCCCACGCTGCCTTTTGGCGGGCCGGTGGTGTCGTCCACCGAGGCTCTCTCGCCTGAAAGCCTGCCGCGGCGGCTGGTCGTCGTGGGGGCCGGCTACATCGGGCTGGAGCTGGGAATGGCCTATCGCAAACTGGGCGCAGAAGTGGCTGTGGTCGAGGCGGCCGAGCGCGTATTGCCTGGCTACGACGTAGAGCTGACCCAGCCCGTGTTGGATGCGCTGGAGAAGAGCGGCGTGGTGCTGCACTTGGGCTGCAGCGTGCAAAGCTTTGACGAAGAACATGGCGTGCATGTGCGCAGCGCGCGCGCCGACGAGTTCGCGCTGCCGGCCGACCGCGTGCTGGTAGCCGTAGGGCGCAAGCCGCGCACCCACGGCTTTGGCATGGAGTCGCTGCGACTCGACATGGCCGGGCGCTATGTGGCGGTGGACGCGCAATGCCGCACTTCCATGCGCAATGTCTGGGCGATTGGCGACTTGACGGGCGACCCTATGCTGGCGCACCGCGCCATGGCGCAGGGCGAAGTGGTAGCCGAGGTGCTGGCGGGCAAGTCACGCCGCTTCGAGCCCATGGCGGTTCCGGCAGTCTGCTTTACCGACCCCGAGGTCGTGGTGGTGGGCCGCACACCGGACGAGGCGCGGGCCGCAGGGCTCGACTGCATTGACGCCGCCTTCCCATTCGCCGCCAATGGCCGCGCCATGACGTTGGAAGCCACCAAAGGCTTTGTGCGCGTGGTCGCGCGTCGGGACAACCACCTCATCGTGGGTTGGCAAGCCGTAGGCCAGGGTGTCGCGGA
>JBBSRE010000242.1:0-4879 GCA_038243365.1 Burkholderiales bacterium
AATTCTCGCCTCGACCACCAAAGCCCGACAGACTCCTGGCCCGCTCTGTGTTGGCTTCAGGCTTCAGGGCATCGGCCAAGCACGGGCTTGGAGTCGCTGGAAGACGAGCGAGCCATGCTTTCCGCGCTGCTCTGACGCAGGTGCTGCCCACGCCTGCGGATATTGAGCGAGCCGCCGGCGGGCCGCACGCCGCCGCCGGGGTGTTCAGCGCCGGGCGTACGGTTGCTGCGGTCCGCCCAGCGCGCCGGCCGACCAGCCGCCGACGAGGTCGCCGATCAACGACACGGAACGGAACGGAACGGAACGGAACAACTGTTTCGTCTCGCGTGATTGTATCGAGCAGCGGGTCTGGCGTTTGAGTGCAGCCCGTGATGTGATGAAGCAACTCTACCAGCCGCTGAGAGCCTGACGATGACGCTGACGTTGCGGCGTTTGAGTTCGTTGAAAAATGCGTCGGCCTTCAAACGACGACACCTTGTGCGGGAAGTCCGTAATTTGTGTCACGGATTTTGCTGCCGTGACTATATAAAGGCAAACAGCCATCACGAGCCAGTCTTCGCTTGCGCTTCATGCCCGTTGATGCGGCCACGCATCTTCCGCGAACGGCGGGAAGCCTCGGCGTTGAGGTTGTAGCGCACAGACAACGAGCGCCAGCGGAACCGAATGATCAAGCGTGGTGGGCTCGCTTCCTGCCCATGCTGGCAACGCGCGCCAGCCAACCGTCAAACGCCCGATATATGTACTGGCGGATCAGCGTTAGAACGGTGATTTGCACCGGGCCAGCGGCGCGCGGTTCGTAGCCGTTACGTAGACACTCGCTACTCTAAACGTATCTGACCGGTGCGGCCGCCGTCGTGCCCGTTGCCGTCAGCCGGCTGACCGATCCGCCCCATCAGGTAATCGTTTGAAATGACGCTACTCCGTGTCTGGCATGCCTTGATCTACCTTGGCGATGGTGCCGTGCTGCTGCCGTGTGCTGCGCTGCTGTTTTTGTGGTTGATCGCAGCGCCCGCCACCCGGCGCACTGGTTGGTGGTGGCTGGTTGCCGTGCTGCTGGCGGCTGGCGGCGCGGCACTGAGCAAGCTGCTGTACATGGTTTCCGGTTGGCACCCCGCAGGGTGGGATTTCATTGGTGTGAGTGGACACGCCGCGTTCTCATTTTTGTTCTGGCCAGCGGCGGCCGCGCTGCTGACTAGTCGCTACCGGACCGGGCTGCGCGTCGCCATGGTGGCGCTGGGCGGGTGCCTGGCCTTCGCCATCTCGCTGGCAAGTTGGGTGCTGCGCGACCATTCCCTGGCGGAAGTTGTACTGGGAGGGCTGTGGGGCGCCTTGGTCGCTGCGGGCTTTCTGGCGATCACCTGGCGACATGTGGCGCAAGCGCCATTGCTGCGCAAGTGGGCAGTGGCGAGCCTGTTGCTGCTGGCGCTTGTCGGCTACAAGCAGGAGTTTCCGTCCACCAGCGTTCTAAGCTGGATCGCCTTGCAGGTGAGCCAGCACAAGACGATCCATACGCGAGCCGACCTTGGCCCGCGGGCAGAGTTATCAACAACAACGGCGGATTCGCCGGCGGCGCGCAAGCGTACGTCGGTGCAAAAGCAACCCTGATTGGGTGTGGAAAACCTGGCATGGATGCCGGCGATGCTGAGCTGGGCCTCAAGCGCTGGGTATCAAGCAGCACTTTTTGCAGGCGACGGCTGACAGCCTGCAAGTTGGCGTTGCCCCGATGCGATGCGGGGAGTCGCCGCTGCCAGCGTGCAGCGCTTGTTAACGCATGAAACGACGGCGCGCCACAGCCAGCATCAGCCGTTGCAGCGGGTTGTTATTGCCCCCTGGCCGCCACGTGTGTACGAGTTTGTTGCGGTAGGCGTCGAAGTGCAGGCCGTGCGGTGCCGCGAGCACTTTGCCCCGGCCCAGCAGGATCTTCAGCGCCTGGGTACCGGCTACCCCGGCGCAAATTTCGCAGGCCATGGGCGTCGACGGCCCGCGCTGGTTCACCAGGTCCACCGCAGAGGGATCGACCAGATAGCCTTGATGCAGCACGGCGGGTGCCAAGCCCACCATGAAGCGCAACAGCTGCTCGTTCTTCGGGTGGCCTTCCAGCTGAAAATACTCTTCGAAAGTCATCTGGCCGGGCAGGAACGCCAGCACCGCCGCGCCCATGCCCAACGGCGCCGCGGTAATCGCCGGAATGCCGCGTTCGGCACACAGCGCGAACAGCTTGGCGCGGATATCGAGCACGAAAAAATCCAGCCCGTCGACGTACAGATCCACCCCGGACAGAAACTGCTCCATGTTGTCGAGCGTGATCCCGTCCGGAAACTTGTTGATGTCCAGATCCGGATTGATATCCCGCGCCATCTTCGACACCACGTCGACTTTGGGCTGGCCGACGGTCGACTGGAACGCGCCGGCCTGGCGGTTGAAGTTTTCCGTGCCGAAACGGTCGAAATCCGCCAGGTTGAACGACTGGATGCCGAGGCGGGTCAGGGTCAGCAGATGGGCACCGCCCACGCCGCCGAGTCCGGCGATTGCCACGCGCTTGGAGCGCAGCGTCGCCTGCTCAGGCGTGGTTATCCAGCCGATCGTGCGGCTGAACGCCGTGGCGTAGTCGAACGGCTCGGGCGTGAGCGATGCATCAGACATGGTGAGATACCTGCGATCTGCAATATGACGTAAAGCGGCTGCCAAACCGCACCGTAACACCGGTTTGCGGCGGTACACAAACCCGGGTGCCGGGCCTCGGGATCCGCGATGGATCGGGGTCGGCACTGAAAAAAATTTATGGGATGCGGAGGCTCTGAGTCGTGCCGCAACCGCCCGGCGCGCTGGGCCAAGAAAACAGCACGCAGAAAAATGGCGCCGCTTGGGGAAGCGGCGCCATTGATCATCAAACTACGTGCGTGAGGTGCGTGGTTTATGCGCGACCTTCAGACTCTTTGCGACGACGGCCAAGGAGCAAGCCGATGACCGCCAAACCAACGCCCAAGATACCGGCCGGACCCGGCTCTGGTACTGATACCACCGATTTGCCGACCAGCGAACCGTTACCCTGAATCGGATAGGAGCAAATATTACCTAGGTCGGTTGTAACCGTAGTACAGCTGCTGTCTGCGAAGGTCGAGAAGGACGAGGCAAGATAGAAATCCCCAAATCCACCAAACCCGTCTTTATTCGTGCCGGAGTGGAGCCAGAACGCCGCCGGGCCGCTCGTTGCATCCAACAACCCGAAGCCACTGGAACCAAACCCCGGATCGCCGGCGGTGCCTACGACCGTGGCGAAAAGGTCTCCTGTGGCGCCAGTGCTAGCGTTCTTGGAGGCATGACCGATCAGGGTGACCCAATCCACACCGCCGACCGAGGTGGGATCGCCAGCGTCATAGCTGCCCGCAGCCTGCGTGTAAAACTGGAAGCTTCCGTTATTGAACACGACCTGGTTGCCGGTGATGCTATTCACGGTGTAGGTGAACTTGAACGTGAGATCACAACCCGAACAAAAATTGTTTTTCAGGTTGATCGAGCCGATCTGGCCGTAGCCGTACAGCACGTCGCTAGGTGCCGAAACACTCGATTCGCGAAGATTTAGCGACTGGATGGTCAGATCAAAGCCACTGCTTGAATCCCAATGAACGCCGTTCACGTTAATGGGAGTCGCAAGCGCCGAACTACTGAATGCACCGAACGCCAGCGCGCATGCCAGTGCGATTCCGATGTTTTTCTTCTTCATCATGCTGTATCTCCTGCAGGAACTAACCGAGAAAAGGGGAGGACGGTGGTGCACAAGTGACATCCGTCTCACGGTATATGAAGCAAGAAGAATGCCATGAACATAACTCATTGTTTTAACTTACATTGCTAATTCGGTAACCCGAAACGGATGCCATATTTGTAAAGTATCTCGACACTTTGACAAATGAGCGTGCTTCACTCGGATCTCTGCCCGATGGTGTCGTCGACGTCGGCCGCCCACCACATAACGCTTGCGTATCAATGTGTTACGTGCCTAATCGGCCGTAGTCGGGTTTGCTGAGCCACGTTTTGGCTATCCCGCCGGATAATTTCCACGTGCCCGCTGTCGTTGTAACTATTTGTTTTAGCGTGCTTTCATGCGTAATCTTCGGCTCCACGGCAGATGTGTAAAACATCCCGACGCGGGGTGGAAAGCCCGTGTCTTCGCCTCTCGCGCTGTGAAACCGTGCGGGTGACCCAAAGACGATGCTGGACCGTGCCGTTGCTGGCGTGCATCACCCACGTGCGCGCGGCATGACGCGGCGAAAGCGTGAGAAACAGGGCGTGCGATGCCTGAAGGTCAGCGCGCACAGACGAACAGCGCGTCTGTCCCGTTAGGGGAAAGCGCCGAAGCTCGCAAGCTCTCGTCGTCCGCTGCGCGCAGCCGGTGCCGAGCGCGCATAGCCAAGACGTAGAAACACTAACCCGTGTCCGGAACCGCACAGGTCGCTCAGGGCCGCACTCAAATTCGAAAGCGATCGCTCAAACGCCGGCTCGATGGGTACGAAGCCCAGGCTGAGGACTCCGGGCGCCGCATACGGCTGGACCGATAGCCCATCCAGGGTGGCCGCAAGCCACACGCGCTGCAACGCGCGACCGCCGGCGAGCACGTCGGCTCGTGCCGTGGACGGAATGACCAGCAAACACAGGCCGGGCGACAGCCGGATGGGCAGCCACGCCGAGCGCCACCCCAAAGCCGATGCCGCGCCCAACCGGTTGAACGCGCTCATCACCGCCGGCCGACGCAGCATCTGAAAGAGCGGGCGCATCGGTGGCTCCACGGCCAGCGCTGCCGGGGCCAGGCCTTCCTCGCAGACGTCGTGCCAGCCAGCAGAAAAGCGGATGCTCGAAAACAGCTCCGCGTGCAGCGTCG
>JBBSRE010000243.1:0-4869 GCA_038243365.1 Burkholderiales bacterium
GCGGACCGGGGGTGGCTTGGAATGACTGGTCTACCAGCACCACCAGCAAATCGCATTTTTCAGAGGCCGCAGCCTGCAGGTCGAGAGTCTTGAGATCGAAGTTCATAATTGCCTTTTTTCCTGCTATCCATGTTATTCGATTCATCTCTGCGCAAGGAACTTGCTCGAAGTTTTGGCGCCACGCTGGTGGTGCTGGTGACGGTGGTGATGACCATGATGCTGATCCGCACCTTGGGCCAGGCATCGCGCGGCAATGTCAGCCCGTCGGATGTGATGCTGGTAATGGGCTACACGGTGCTGGGGCAGCTACCGACTATTCTCAGCCTTAGCCTGTTCGTGGCCACGATTGGAGCCCTGACTCGCATGTACAAGGACAGCGAGATGGTCATCTGGTTTTCCAGCGGCAAAGGGCTTGCGAGCTTGCTGCCCGCGCTGCTGCGCTTCGCCTGGCCGGTGATGCTGGGCGTGACGGTGCTCTCGCTAGTGGTGTGGCCTTGGGCCAACCAACAAATCCAGGAGTTGCGGGCGCAGTATGAGCAGCGAGGCGATGTGGACAGGATCTCACCGGGAGAATTCCAAGAGTCGGCAAGCGGAAAGCGGGTTTTCTTTATCGACAAGCAAAGTCAGGAACCCGACGCCGCCAGCAACGTCTTCATCGCGGCAAACGAGCGCGGCACGGAGTCGGTCACCTCCGCCCGCAGTGCACGTATAGAGACGCGCGGAGACGACCGTTTCGCCTTGCTCAGCAATGGCCAACGCGTCGAGCGCACTACAGGCAAGCCTCAAATCAAGTTAAGTGAATTCGATTTGTACGGCACCCTGGTTGGCTCCGCACGGTCCGTGCAGGGAGACCAAGGAGTCGCGAAGACCCGCAGCACACGAGAACTGGCGGCCCAGCCCACTCCCGTCTACCGAGCAGAGCTCGCGTGGAGATTGGGCTTGGCATTCGCCGCGATCAATCTGGTAGTGCTGGGCCTGGGTTTGGCCAGCGTCAACCCGCGGGCCAGCCGCAGTGGGAATCTCATGTTCGCTCTGTTCGCATTTATCGTGTATTACAACTTCATGACACTCGGGCAAAGTTGGGTCGGCTCCGGTCGATTCGGTCTGTTGCCCTACATGGTGTCGCTGCACGGCGGTGTGTTTGTGTTCGCCGCAGGGTTGATCGCCATTCGCCACCATCGCTGGTCGCCCAAGAGCCTGTTCTTGCGCAAGGGTGCCCGATGAAGACGATCCGCCGGATGGTGCACCGCGAGGTGTTGACGGCCGTGGCTTTTGTCACGCTCGCCTTTCTCGCGCTCTTCTTCTTTTTCGACCTGATCGACGAGCTGAGGTCGGTGGGTCGAATGCCTGGGACCTACCCCGTCTCGCAGGCGGTGATGTATGTTCTGCTGGGGATGCCAAGCCATCTGTACGAGTTGCTGCCGATCACCGTGTTAATCGGCACCATCTTTGTCATGGCCCGCTTTGCCCAGAGTTCGGAGTTCACCATTCTTCGCACCAGCGGACTGGGCCCCGGGCGGGCGCTCGGAATGCTGTTGGTGTTGGGCAGCGTGTTTGTACTGCTCACCTTTGCGCTGGGCGACTATGTAGCTCCGATGAGCGACCGCGCCGCCCAGGTGCTCAAATCGCGCGGGCTGGCGCGCTTGACTTCGGGCAGCACCGGTGCTTGGCTGAAAGAGCGGCAAGGAGACACGTCGGTGGCCTTGAACATTCGCACAGTCACATCCAACGGACTGTTGGAACAAGTGCGCATCTACCGGTTCGACGAGGACGGCCGCATCGTTTCCCAACTGCAGGCACGCGACGCCCGGCCGCAGGCAGATGGCGGAGCTTGGCTGCTGAGCGACGTGCGCGGTACCGAGTTTCAGCGAGATAAAGCGGGCAGCACCGAGCGCGCGCAGGCCGTGAGCATGCAGGAGCTGCGGTGGCCCACGCGTATCACCGCCGACATGGTGTCCGCCGCTGTCCTGAAGCCTGATCGCATGGCGACGATCGATCTGTTTCAGTACATCCGGCATCTTGAAGCCAACGGCCAATCGGCCCAGCGCTACGAAATCGAGTTCTGGCGCAAAGTGTTTTATCCGTTGAGTTGCCTGGTGATGGTGGTGCTCGCCTTGCCCTTTGCCTATCTGCACTTTCGCACCGGTTCAACCACTGGCTACGTGTTTGGCGGTGTCATGGCGGGCATCAGCTTCTTCCTGCTCAACAATGTGTTCGGCTTTGCCGGCAATCTACAGAACTGGTCGCCGTGGCTCACGGCAGCGGCGCCCGGCCTGATCTATTCCTGTGTTTCGCTAGCGGCCTTCGGGTGGCTGGTTCTGAGACGCTGACGTATTCGCCATGCATCCTCTACTGCCTCCCGATCCCCCTGTGGATTCCGTTTCAGCCAGCCAGCCGCGCAGGGCGATCATTCTGTTCGCCCATGGCTCGCGTGATTCGCTATGGCGAGCGCCAATGGAAGCTGTCCGCGATGCCATTGCGCAACAGGATGGCGACCTGCCAGTGCGCTGCGCTTATCTGGAACTGTGCGAACCCTCGTTGCCCGCAGTGGTGGCTGAGCTTTACGCCACGGGCGTCCGATGCTTCCGCATCGTTCCTATGTTTCTGGGCACAGGCCGGCATGCGCGTGAAGATCTACCAGCGCTGGTGGCCACCATGAAGGCGGCATACAGCGACATCCGAGTCGATGTCCAGCAGGCTATCGGTGAAGACGCTCGCATGACGGCCTTGATGGCTCAGATTTCCGCGGAGGAAAACTAAGCGGTTCACGA
Organism: Burkholderiales bacterium; assembly: GCA_038243365.1. Taxonomy (GTDB): domain Bacteria; phylum Pseudomonadota; class Gammaproteobacteria; order Burkholderiales; family Burkholderiaceae_C; genus Simplicispira. The sequence continues at coordinate 2,772 of JBBSRE010000243.1, forward strand.
CCAGGTGGCAGCCATGCCTGGGCGGATGAGCGAGGATGCTCGAGGATGCGCGATAGACAGATAAAGCATAATCAATCGATCCCTTAGTCGTTAACCGATATGAACCTCCACCAGTTCCGCTTTGTACAAGAGGCCGTCCGTCGCAACCTGAACCTGACCGAAGCGGCGAAAGCGCTGCACACCTCTCAACCGGGAGTGTCCAAGGCCATCATTGAGCTCGAAGGCGAACTGGGTATCGAAATCTTTGCCAGGCATGGCAAGCGCCTCAAGCGGATCACGGAACCGGGCCAGCACGTGCTCACAAGCATCGAGCTGATCATGCGAGAGATCGGGAATCTCAAGCGCATTGGCGAGCAGTACAGCGCCCAGGACCACGGCACCTTCAGCATTGCCACCACCCACACCCAGGCGCGCTATGTCCTGCCGCCAGCCGTGGCGAAGTTGCGAGATGCCTACCCCAAGGTCAACATCAGCCTGCATCAGGCGACGCCCGATCAGGTGGCGCGCATGGTGATCGATGAAACGGCGGAAATCGGAGTAGCAACGGAGTCGTTGGCTGACTACCCGGAACTCGTCACGCTGCCCTGCTATGAATGGCAGCACGTGCTGGTGATGCCGCATGGCCACCCGCTGGCGCAAAAGGAACGCATCGGGCTGGACGATATTGCGCATGAAGCCTTGATCACCTACCACCCGTCATTCACTGGCCGTACCAAGATCGACCAGGCTTTTGCGACGCGCAGACTGAAGCCGCGCATTGCGCTGGAGGCCATCGATTCGGATGTCATCAAGACGTATGTGCGCCTGGGTCTGGGCATCGGTATCGTGGCCGAAATGGCGATGCGCGACGACCCCGTAGGCGATCTGATCGTGCGACCGGTCGGCCATCTGTTCGGCCAGAGCGTGGCGCGCATTGCGTTCAAGCGCGGCGCCTACCTGCGCAACTTTGTCTACCGCTTTGCCGAACTGCTCAGCGACCGTTTGAGCCGCGATCTGGTCATGCGCGCCATGACCGGGCATGTGGCCGACTACGAACTTTGAAACCCAAGCATTTTTCATGGACCTCGCTGTCTCGACCCTCCCCGCCATTGCAGCGCGTACACCGCGGCTCACCAGCCGGTTGCCCGATGTCGGCACCACCATCTTCAGCGTCATGTCGTCTCTGGCCGCGGAGCATCGCGCCGTCAATTTGGGACAGGGCTTCCCGGATTTCGACTGCGACCCGCGTCTGGTGGATGCCGTGACAAACGCAATGCAGGCCGGGCACAACCAGTACCCGCCCATGCCTGGCGTACCTGCTCTGCGTGATGCCGTTGCTACCAAAATGGAAGCGCTTCACGCCATCAAGTATTGCCCTGCGACCGAAATCACCATTACTGCCGGTGCCACGCAGGCGATTCTGACGGCTATCCTGGCGGTGGTACACCCGGGCGATGAAGTAATCGTGCTGGAGCCCTGCTATGACAGCTATGTGCCCAACATCGCACTGGCGGGCGGCGTGGCGGTGCGGGTTGCGCTGGCCCCAGGAACGTTCAGGCCGGACTTTCAAAAGATCGCTGCGGCCATCACGCCGAGCACTCGGGCCATCGTCATCAACAGCCCGCACAACCCCAGTGCCACGGTGTGGAGCGCGGATGAGATGCGCCAGCTGGAAGCCCTGTTGGCGCCGACCGACATAGTGCTCATCAGCGATGAAGTCTATGAGCACATGGTGTTCGATGGCCAAACGCACCAGAGTGCCGCGCGCTTCCCCGGACTGGCAGCGCGCGCGTTTATCGTCTCCAGCTTCGGCAAGACTTTCCACGTGACGGGTTGGAAAGTCGGCAGCGTGGCCGCCCCTGCTTCGCTCATGGCCGAGTTCCGCAAGGTGCATCAGTTCAACGTGTTCACCGTGAACACGCCTGTGCAGGTAGCGCTGTCCAGCTACCTTCAAGACCCCACGCCGTGGCAGGAGCTGGCCGGGTTTTATCAGGCCAAGCGCGACCTGTTCCGCGCAGGACTGGCCGATACGCGTTTGCGGCTACTTCCCGGCAGTGGCAGTGGCACCTACTTCCAGTGCGTAGACATCTCGGAAGCGAGCGACCTGAGTGAGATCGAC
>JBBSRE010000244.1:0-4848 GCA_038243365.1 Burkholderiales bacterium
CGCGGCGGCAAAATTCTGGACTTCAATGATGCCATGACCAGGCTATTGGGCTACACCGCGGATGACGCCCACGGGGCCGACATTTTTGACTACGTCGCGCCCGAGGATCGCGCTGCAGCACGGGCCTACTCGCGTCGCGGTGACGAGTTTTTATATGAAATATCGCTCCTGCACCGCGACGGTCACCCTGTTCCAGTGGAGGTGATCGGCAAGACCATGCCGCGCCAGGGCGAGGATTACCGCGTGGTGGTGGCGCGCGACATCCGCTCGCGCAAGCACATGCAGGAACGAGAGGCGTTTCTCGCGCTGCACGACGCGCTGACTGAGCTGCCCAACCGGCGCGCTCTGATGCAGCGGCTTGACAGCGCTTTGACTGCAGCCCACAAAGGCGCTGCGACGTGCGCGGTGCTATCGGTCAACCTCGACCACTTCAAAACCATCAATGATTCACTCGGCCACGCGGCCGGGGACCAGCTGTTGTGCGAAGTTGCTCGGCGCCTTTGCAGTTGTCTGGGCGTTGATGGCTTCGTGGCGCGTCCGGAAGGTGACGAGTTTGTGCTGGTTGCCCCTGCCCTCTCGCATGCTGAAGCTGAGGCGCTGGCCCATCAGCTGCTCGTTGCAGTCGGCCAGCCCACGGACGTGGCAGACACGGCGCTCACGCTGTCAATCTCCATCGGCGTCGCCATGTTTCCCGAGCACGCCACGCATGCTGGTGGAATGCTTCGCCAGGCAGAGGCCGCCCAGCGCCTGGCCAAGCAAAATGGCCGCGGCAACCACCAATTCAGCGTTCCGGGCATGTTCCCGCCGCCCATCGAAGCATTGCGGCTGCAGCATGAGCTGCGTGCAGCACTCCAGACCCAGAGCCTGGTCTTGCATTACCAGCCTGTGGTGCATTTGGCCGATGGACGGGTTGCGGGCGTCGAAGCGTTGGTGCGCTGGGAGCACCCCACGCGTGGCCTGTTGCCGCCCTCCGCTTTCATCGAATTCGCTGAGACGCACGGCCTGATAGCGTCCATTGGCCGCTGGGTGCTGACCGAGGCGTGTCGCCAAGCCAAGCGCTGGCAAGACGCAGGACTGGTCGGGCTGCGCATGGCGGTGAACGTGTCGGCCATGGAATTCCGCCAGCGCGACGTGGCGCGGGAAATTGCTCAAGTGCTCGCCGAGACTGGACTGAACGCACGCTGTTTGGAGATCGAGCTGACTGAAGGAGTGCTCATGCACTACACCGACACCTTGATGGAGACGCTGCGCACCATCAAGGCGCTCGGCGTACGCATTGCCATCGACGATTTCGGCACCGGCTATTCATCGCTTTCCTACCTCAAGCGCTACCCGCTGGACAAGCTCAAGATCGACCGTTCCTTCGTGATGGAAACGCCGAGCAACACGGTAGACGTGGCCATCATCACCGCCGTTGTTCAACTGGCTCGCAGCCTGAAGTTGCAGACGGTGGCAGAAGGCGTAGAAACCGAGGCGCAGCACCACTTGCTGGCATCCCTGGGTTGCGATTTGGCCCAGAGCTACTGGCTGGCACGGCCTATGCCTGCTGAGGCAGCAACGCGCTGGCTGGAAATGCAGATGCAGATAAAACCGGACTTGGTCCGCTGATTTTCCGCTCCTAAAAGGGTGGAGGCTCATCGGGCGTTCGGCGAAAAGCATCTTTCGCCGTGGCTTGAGCTTTTGCGCTGAGGTGGCCGCGGCTAGCGGTTTTCCCGCTTGCTGTGTGGACAATACCACCCATGCCTTTCATCACCGAAGCCGCTCCGGCCACCCGTTACCAACACCCGGCCGCAGCCGTCGCGCAGGTGCAGCACCTGTACCAACAGCAGATCGAGCACCTGCGCAGCAGCATGCAGCAATTCGTCGCCGGGGGAGAACTGCCCGAGCGAGTGCATGCGTTTTACCCCTACGTGCGTGTGCACACCACCACCGTCGCCCGCACCGAATCCCCGCTGGCCTTCGGGTTTGTCGAAGGCCCCGGCGTGTTCGAGACCACACTGACCCGGCCCGATCTGTTTGGCACTTACTACGCCGAGCAGTTTCGCCTGCTGCGGCTGAGCCATGGCGTGGAACTGGAGATCGGCCTGAGCGAGAGCCCGATTCCGATTCACTTTTCTTTTGCCGAGCACGACCATGTCGAGGGCACCCTGGACGCGGCGCGTCGCATGCTGATGCGCGACCGTTTTGACCTGCCCGACCTGGCCGCCATGGACGACGGCATTGCCAACGGCACCTGGCGCCCGCAACCCGGACAGCCACAGCCGCTCTCCTTGTTCACCGCACCGCGTGTCGACTATTCGCTGCACCGCCTGCGCCACTACACCGGCACCGCGCCCGAGTGGTTCCAGAACTTCGTGCTGTTCACCAACTACCAGTTCTACATCGACGAGTTCGTGCGCCTGGGCCATGCCGAAATGGCCAATCCCGAGAGCGAATACATCGCCTTCATTGAACCGGGCAACGTGGTCACGCGCCGCGTCGGCCTGGATGCGGTGGACGGTGACGACCTGGGCACCTCCCCGCCGCGCCTGCCGCAGATGCCTGGCTACCACCTGGTGCGCGCCGACCGCAGCGGCACCACCATGGTCAACATCGGCGTGGGCCCGGCCAACGCCAAAACCATCACCGACCACATCGCCGTGCTGCGCCCGCACGCCTGGATGATGCTGGGCCATTGCGCTGGTTTGCGCAACAGCCAGCAGCTGGGCGACTACGTGCTGGCGCATGCCTACGTGCGCGAGGACCATGTGCTTGACGAAGAACTTCCGCTGTGGGTACCGATCCCGGCGCTGGCAGAAATTCAGCTGGCGTTGGAGAAAGCAGTGGCCGATGTGACGCGGTATGAAGGGCGTGACCTGAAGAAGATCATGCGCACCGGCACCGTGGCCAGCACCGACAACCGCAACTGGGAACTGCTGCCAGACAACACGCCCCAGCGGCGCTTTAGCCAGAGCCGCGCGGTAGCGCTGGACATGGAAAGCGCCACCATCGCTGCCAACGGTTTTCGCTTTCGCGTGCCCTACGGAACGCTCTTGTGCGTGAGCGACAAGCCGTTGCACGGCGAGATCAAACTGCCCGGCATGGCCAACCAGTTTTACCGTGAGCGGGTAGACCAACACCTGCGCATCGGCATGCGCGCGGTGGAGATCCTCCGCGAAGGCGGCGTGCAGCGTCTGCACAGCCGCAAGCTGCGCAGCTTTGCCGAGGTTGCGTTTCAGTAAGCTGGCCACCTGCGCGATGCCGGATTCATTCGATTCGCTTGCGCGGAGCTTTACCGCGCCCGTCAGTTATCGCCCACGGCACATACAGCTCGGCGAGCAACGCCATGCGCTGGCGTGATCTGACTCGCCAGCACCTACGAACCTTCCTTCATCAAGATGTTTTTCCAGAAATCTCTCGAGATCGAACGGCAGACCACCTCAGGGCTTTACCTTGACACGTTGACCGGCGTGCGGGCGGTGGCCGTCTTGTGGACTTTGCTACTGCACATGTGGGGCATCACGCGCGGCGGGGAACTGGTCGTGCCACTGCCGTTAGGGCTGGACTTCAGTATTCAAACGCTGGCTGCAAGTGGCGAGTGGGGTGTACGCATTTTTTTCGTGCTTTCCGGATTTTTGCTGTCGTTGCCGTACCTGACCAAGCCTGCGATGGGCACTTTCTGGCAGCGCACCCGCAGGTTTTACGAGCGGCGCGCGGTGCGCATTCTTCCGGCGTACTACGCGCTCTTGCTGGTGATGCTCTATTTGTGCCTGTTTGGCTACGGGCCTTTGCCAAGCGCGTCTTACATGCTGGGGCATGTGTTGTTCATCAATTCGTGGTGGGCCGAGCCACCGATTCGCGGCGTGTTCTGGTCGCTTCCGGTGGAAGTGTGTTTCTACTTGGTGCTGCCCTTTCTCATTCCGCTCCTCCAGGCCCGACGGTGGGGCTGGCTGCTCGTCGGCAGTTTTTTGCTCGCATTCCTGTTTCGGGTGGTGCTGCGCCACTACGCGCTGGCGGGTCACCCCCGACTTTGGGAGTTGGCGTTTTCTTTCCTGGGTCAAATGGAGTACTTCATGGCTGGGATGCTCGCTGCGCACTGGCATCTGCACCGCAAGCCGAACGGCCGCGCAGGCGACGCGATGCTGGTGACTGCAGTGGCACTAACCGCGTTGGAATTACAGTGGTTCTTCAAACACCCCGAGAAAATCATGGCCTGGTTTGGTCCGATCCACTACGCATTCACGCCGCTCATCGCCCTGACGCTGGGCCTGTTCGTACTGGGCGCCGCCGCGGGCGGAAGCCTCGCGCGGTGGCTGCTCGGCAACCGTGCCATGGTGTTCCTTGGCACCATCAGTTTCAGCCTCTACTTGTGGCACACAGTTTTCATGGATGCGTTTGAGCATGCCCGGCTGCTGGAAGGTTTGACGAGCTGGAACCGCTTTGTAGTCGCCAGCCTGTACCTGCTGCCGCCGATTTTCCTGGCCTCGATGGCTTCTTACTGGTTGGTCGAAACGCCTTTTCTGCGTATCCGACACCATGGGGGCGGGCAAGACGCTGGCTGGATCGCCCGTTATCCAGTGAGAGCGTTGGCGTGGGCAGGCGCGGGACTGGTGGTGCTGGCGGCGTTGGCCAACCTCGCCTACGGCATCAACCACGTTGGCTCCTGACGCGCCCAGAACATGAACCCTCTGCTGGAACTTGACACCCTAGTCAAACGCTACGGTGCCCAGACGGTGGTGGATGGTGTTTCCTTCGCCATCGCCCCCGGCGAATGCCTGGGCGTCATCGGCCCCAATGGCGCCGGCAAGACCACCACCATCCGCATGTGTCTGGGCCTTACCGCGCCGGACGGCGGCAGCATCCAATACC
>JBBSRE010000245.1:0-4846 GCA_038243365.1 Burkholderiales bacterium
ACAAGCGCGGAATTAACCATGAGATGGATTATTGCGGGAAGGCTAACGGCCAAGTTCAGTGAGCGCCGAAGGCGGCCACTGCAACGCCGAGTTAGAACCGAGCCAATTAAAACGCACTGGCTTGCCAATGTTACGAAAAGAGAAGCTGCTTGCCCAAGCAACACAAGGGCCGGAGCCCGATTTGATACCGAAACCGAACACCCCACGGGAACCGCGAGCACGAACGTAAAGGTGAGACGGAAGATTAAGCACAGCTGTTGGTTAAGGGCGATTAAATGCGAATAAGGCTAACAGGCAAGGTAAGCGGCCTGCCGTAGGCAGGTCCGCTTGAGCGCAGAGTTAGACAGCGCACTTGATGATAAGACGGGCTCCATAAACAGCAAGTTACGAAGAATATAAGGCTCCAACACCTAAAATGAGAACTGTAGCCGCGACAAGTGCGGCCCACGATAATACCGTGTACTGTGCGCCGAATTGGCCTCCCTTGGCCAACGACCAAATAGCGTTTATATCATAAGGAATTCCGCGCAATGCGCAATAAATGGTCGGCCCAATTAGGCCATTTCCAAGCAGCACTAGATACGCTACAGGTAATACTGGATGCACTCGGTAAAGAGTCTCAAAAATGATGTTCATCGGAGCAGCGGCTTTTCAGGCTAACTAGAAATGGGCGACCAAGCCAATGCGGCAAAACGGTCTGATAAAAACGCTGATCACCAATTTTCCCTCTAAGCCGTAATGCGGAAGCCGTTTAGGCAAACCTAAAAAAACACGGATGGAATGTAAGCGGGCGCCGAGCGTCGGTGGACATGCTACCGCGCTCGTGCTACGGAGTGAAGGGGCCAATCCCTCATGTTCGTTCGTGCGTCTGAAGCATCTCGATCACGCTGGAGATATCTGGCCTGGCCTGTCGGGCAATGCCGAGCGCGGCGCAACTGGCATCCGCTACGCCATCAGACGCGCATTGGTGTGCCGGCTCCTGAATGGGCTGTGCGGAAGGCCAGTGGACCGCGTAGCTAGCATCAACGTGCGCCAGCGTGGGATGGAAGGCTTTAATGGCAAAGATGGCTAAATTGGGCATAATGCCATCACCCTTTTGACCAGGAGCCCCGATGACTACCGCACTGCTTGATCTCGCCAGCCTCCCTCGCCAGAGCGCTTCGCACGTGAAGAACAAGTGGGGCGAGGTGGTCCGTCAGGTGCGTGAGATGGGCAGCGTGGCGATTACGAATCACGCCGCCGTGGAGATGGTGCTGGTGGACGCCGCCACGTATCGGCAATTGACCACCGACATGGCTGCCCTTAAAGCGCGCGAGAAATCGGTTCTGGAAGACTTGGCCGGGCGCTTCAATGCGCGATTGGCCTTGCTGCAGGAGCCCGATACCCAGCAGCAGGTGGCTGGCCTGTTTGAGGCCCGAGGCAAGAGCGCTCAGCGGCCCAAGGCGGGCGCCTCGTTTTAATGGCGAAGTCCGCAGCCGGTGCCAGGCCCTTCATTCTGGTTTTGGCGGGCGTCAATGGCGCGGGCAAGAGTTCCGTGGGTGGCGCGCTGCTGGCCGACCATGGATTAAGCTGGTTTAACCCTGATCGCTTTGCGCGTGAGTTGGTTGCGCAGTTGGGCTCGAGCGTGCACGACGCCAACGCCCGCGCCTGGGAGTTCGGCCGCGCTCAACTGGAGGCGGCCATGGCGAATGGCAGCAACTACGCGTTTGAGACCACGCTGGGTGCCAAGACCATTGCGTCCATGCTCGCCCAAGCAGCGGATACGCACGATGTGATGATGATCTTTTGCGGACTTGAATCAGTGGCATTGCATCTTCGACGCGTGCAATCGCGTGTTGCCTGCGGCGGTCACGACATTCCAGAAACCAAGATTCGCGAGCGCTGGGTATCTTCCCGCCTTAACTTGATTGAGCTGATGCCGCAACTCGCCCGGCTGCAGGTGTTCGACAACAGCGCTCAGGTTGCGCCTGGTGAGGACATCCCTGAACCGGTGCTGGTGATGGAAATGGTCGGCGGCACGTTGACGTTCCCGGAGCCCAGCCACACGCCGACACTGAGCGCAACGCCAGAATGGGCGCGGCCGATCATCCAGGCGGCCATCGAGCTTCAGGCCCGATCCTCCCGATAAGCGGCAGCGACCTATGGGGGGGAAGTTTCAACGCCTTTCATTTCGGGTGCGCCAACCGGTGCTCGCTCACTCGGCTAGATGCGGCCTAAACACCCCGGGTCAGGATGGCGGCGGGCGCAGCAATGCGAACTTGCTGCAGTGCGCCTGCCAATAAAAGGGGCGCCGCCCCGTCAATCAGCCCGCCTTCTGCACCATCTTGATCACGCTAGAGAAGTCCTCGCCACCGTGCCCGGCAATGCTGTGCGCCGCATAAATCGCACGAGCCAAGCCGCCTAGCGGGGTGCTGGCCTTCACGGTCATTGCGCTTTCCTGCGACAGGCCCAAGTCCTTGAGCATCAGATCCGTCCCAAAACCGCCTGCGTAGCCCTTGCTGGCCGGAGCGTTCTCATGCACGCCGGGGTAGGGGTTGTACTTCTCCAGCGCCCAGTTGCCGCCAGAGCTGCGGCGCATGATTTCACTCAGCACTTTCGGGTCCAGTCCATTGGCGACGCCCAGGGCGATGGCCTCAGAGGTGCCGGCCATGAGGATGCCGAGCAGCATGTTGTTGCAGATCTTGGCGGTCTGACCGGCACCCACGGCGCCTGCGTGGAAGAGGTTAGCGCCCATTTTTTCCAGCACAGGGCGGGCGCGCTCCAGATGCGCCTCGCTGCCGCCGACCATGAAGGTGAGGGTGCCGGCAATGGCGCCGCCGGTGCCGCCGGAGACGGGCGCGTCGAGAAAGGCGATGCCGGCAGCCTCGGCTGCTTTGGCGACCTTTTGGCTGGTCGCCGCGGCGATGGTTGAGCTGTCGATGATGAGCGCGCCTTTGGCAACGCTTTCCAGCAGGCCTGGCTGGCCATCACGGCCTAACCACAGCGCTTCCACGTGCTGGCTGGCGGGCAGCATGCTGATGATGATTTCAGCGCCCTTGACGGCAGCAGTTGCGTCGGTGGCGATGGGCAAGCCTTCCGCGGCGAGCTTGTCGCAAGCGGGTTTCGAGAGGTCGAATGCATTGACGGTGTGGCCGGCCTTTTTCAGGTTGAGGGCCATAGGGCCGCCCATATGGCCGAGGCCGATGAAAGCGATTTGCATGGTGATGTCTCCTGTTGGTTATGACATGTAGAAAGGAAGTGTGGAAAAGAAGGATTCGCTTCTGTTTCGATAGCTGCTTGCGCTTACTGAATAAGCGCTAGAGGCCAAAAATGCTTGAAGTTTTGATCATGCTCACTTACGGCCTGCTACCGGGTGCGCCGTGAGCGCCGGGCGGCGACGAGGAGATGCTTTGGCCTGCGGGTTGAAAGCGACCGCGCCGGCAATCCATCGCTGCCACTGCACGCGCGTGGCGTAGGCGTCTGGCTCTACCCAGAAGTAGCCGCGCATGCCGCCGCGTGGGTGCATCTCTCGCACGCCGGGTGTTTCGGCATTTGCCTCATGCTCGGCTGGGGGCAGGCGCACCAGCAGGTCTTCGCCTTTCACCGCTACGCAAAACTTGCCGTTGACCATAAAGGCGTGGGTGCCGAACAGGGTGCGTTCTTCTACGGGTGCGTCCTCGCCGAGCTGCCCGGCCACGGCGTCGCGCACTGCGGCGATGAGCTGCAGGGTTTCATCTGTTATTGGGCGAGCGGGCATCAGACGCGTTCCATGGCGCGATGGGGTTGCGGCGGGAGCCGTACCTGGACCCCATCGCCACCGGCGTCATGGCCGCCGCACAGCACGATGCTCATCACGCCGGTCTTTCGCACAACGTGGCCGGCGGAATCCTTATCGAGCACGGCAGCCAGCAAGCCTTGTTGAAAATGGTCGATCTGATCGCACGGGTTGCGCAGGCCGGTCAGCTCGACCACCGCACCTTGCTCAACGTGCAACTGGGTACCTACCGGCAGCGCAATCAACTCGTCCCATCGCAGCCCACTCGCGTCAGCCAGTGTGATGTTTTCCCCCAGTTCGCCCGGCGCCACGTGAAAGCCTAGGTCGGCGACGTGTTCGAGCAACGAGCTGGAGATCAGATGCACTTGGCGCAGGTTGGGCTGGTGTGGGTTGGCCTTGACGCGGGAGCGGTGCTGTACCGTGCGGCCCCAGTGCGCATCACCCACGACGCCCAGGCCAGTCTCAAGCGCAATGGCGGGCACCGGCACTTTGGAGAAGCGGTGCTCTGCATCGCGATGAACGGCGATGACGGTGGTGTGCAACGACTTTTTCATGAATAAAAAAGGCTTTATCGCACGTCCATCAAGCGTTGGCAGCTATCAATTTAATATTAGCGAATGGCATCCGGCGCATCGCCTTCCAGCATGCGCCGGGCAATGATGACCCGCATGATTTCGTTGGTGCCTTCCAGAATCTGGTGCACGCGGCTGTCGCGCAGCAGGCGCTCGAGCGGATATTCGCGGATGTAGCCGTAGCCGCCGTGCAGCTGCAGCGCTTCGTTGCACACGTGGAAGCCCGCATCGGTGGCAAAGCGTTTGGCCATGGCGCAGTAGGTGGAGGCATCGGGCGCGGCAGCGTCAAGCTTGCTGGCGGCCAGGCGCACCATTTGGCGTGCGGCGACGAGCTCGGTGGCCATGTCGGCCAGCTTGAATTGCAGGGCCTGGAAGCTCGCCAGCGTCTTGCCGAACTGCTTGCGCTCCAGCATGTACGCCTGCGCCTGGTTGAGCGCGCCTTGCGCCGCACCCACCGAACAGGTGGCAATGTTGATGCGCCCGCCGTCCAGCCCCTTCATGGCAATCTTGAAGCCTTCGC
>JBBSRE010000246.1:0-4833 GCA_038243365.1 Burkholderiales bacterium
ATGGGCGCCAGTGGGTGCGGGGCGTTAGAAATGAAGGCGCAAAGTGTAGCTTTGATACCCGCCCCAAGCTCCAGCAATGCCACGCGGGCAGTGGCATTTCCCAATTGCCCGCCCGATTACCCGCCCGCTTGCCCTGCGCCGACGAACCGCTCAGCGCGCGTCAGGCAGCTGGTGCAGGCTGGACACAGTAGCCACACAGGCGCGCGCGGCTTCCACGCCCTTGATCGCAAAGTGGCTGTGAAAGTACTTGCGGTGTTCCAGGTGCTCGTGGAAATGGTGCGGGGTGAGTACTGCGGAGATCACCGGCACGCCGGTGTCAAGCTGGACCCTCATCAGGGCGTCGATCACCGCCGTGGCAACGAACTCGTGCCGATAGATGCCGCCGTCCACCACCAGGGCGCAAGCGACTACGGCCTGGTAGCGCCCGGTGGCGATCAGGCGCTGCGCATGCAGCGGAATCTCAAACGCGCCCGGCACACCGAATACGTCGATATCCTCCAACTGAACGCCATTCTTGTGCATCTCGTCGAGGAACGCGGCACGCGCCTGCTCCACGATGTCGCCATGCCATGCCGCTTCAATGAAAGCGTAGCGACCGCCCGCTGGCAGCCGGATCGGAACGATGGACGCGGGGTGCGCGTCGAGGTCGGGAAGGGAAAGGTCTTTTCGATTCATGGTCTGACTCCTGGTCCAGCCGCGCTGGATGCGAACAAGAAATCAGGGTGCGCACGGCCACGGCCCGCGCGGCATTGCCCGGCGCGCAAACGCACGCCACGGCGGGCCGGCAGACTCGGGCACGCGCTCTCTTTCATCCGGACTGTGACCGTCGGCCCTGGGATCGCACCAGATCTGCTGACCTCACCTCCACAGGGAGGCGAGCGCTCGCGGGCTTGTGCGCGGGCCGAAAGGAGCTCTGCCCCCTTTGCCCTGCGCCATCACCGCCGGTGGGGAATTACACCCCGCCCTGAGAACGCTTTGCGGCCCGCGGACGGGCAGCGGCCTTGATTCTAGGGCCCTGCTGCTGCGCAGCCGGGTCGCCCGCGAGACGAGCGCCGCCGCGCGGTCAGCTGGTTCGCCGAGCCACTCGCGCTCAAGCTGCGCCGCTGACTCTGGCGCCCGGCGAGGTGTTTCGCCAGTAGCGCATCACGCGGCTCTGCGCGCACACCAGTGCAGCAAACGCGCACAGCTCGGCCAGCTCCTCAAAGTTTTGTGCAGCCGCTCGGTCCTTCCAGTGCACGAAAAAATCGGCGGAGTTTGGTCTCGCGTGACCCTCGGCTACGGCGGACGCAGCCATGCATACGCTAAACAGTCCTAATTCGACCAGAGGCAAGGCGCGCGCGTGCCGCAAAGCGGTAAAGAGCTGCAGCGACCGGGCTCGCCCGAAACGCCAAGAGCACCACAGCAACAGTACGCAAACCACCGGTATGACAGCCGGGCGATACCACAGCTGCTGGGTAGATGAAAATTTGGGTCCGATGAGCCCATCAAAGGCGATCGGCGTGCAGAAAACCGCGCCCCAACTCAATTCGCGCGCCACCAACATGAACCAGAGCGGTGCAATGGCAGTCCAGAACGCGTGCTGCTGCGCGTGCTGAGGCCCACTCCACATGCCGTAGCGCAAAGCAGCGATTCCGGCGGCTAAGAGCAGTGCGACCTGTAAGTTTTCGAGCGGCCCGTTTTCCCAGCCTGCGGATTGCGGCATGGTTGGAGACACGGCATAACCGAGGCCTAGCACCAGGAACGCACCCAGTGCGCACAAATAAGTAGGCGTGCGATCTGTGTATGAGAGAGGAATCATGAATCTCGGGGGAACGAGCAAAAAGCATGGCGCACTGCGCGAGGACCAGTCTGTGACACCTGTGCAAGGCGCGTCCGACGCAAATACCTAAGGCGAAACAGGGTGTCAGCGCTCGTCATTGGAGCAGGAGCAGCTATGCTAATAATAGCGGAGCTGCACCTATGCGGGAAGGCAGGCCGATTTCCCTGGTCGCGCCATTCGCGGCGGAGCATGTGGGCCTGCAATGCGCTTGAGTCGGGATAATCGCTGCCTTCATGAACGAATCTGCGCCCGACTCCCCTGCAGCGCCACGCGCGCTTGTGTCCGCTGCCCCCACCCGATCAGCGTTGCCGCCAGTGGCGCGTTCAGCTCCAGTGCGGGCTTCCAGTCCGTCTGCCGCGCCGCTGCGGATCGAGTTTCCGCCCGACTTGCCCGTCTCGGCCAGGCGCGGCGAGATTGCCGAGGCACTGCGCCAGCACCAGGTCATCATCGTCTGCGGCGAAACCGGTTCAGGCAAAACCACACAGCTGCCCAAGATCGCCCTCACCCTGGGGCGCGGAAAGTTAAACGCTCGTCCTGGCGAGCGGGGCCAGCTGATCGGTCACACCCAGCCGCGCCGCATTGCGGCCAGCAGCGTGGCCAAGCGCATTGCCGAGGAGTTGAAGACGGCTTTGGGCGAGGTGGTGGGCTACAAGGTGCGCTTTCAGGACCGCCTCAGCCGCGATGCGTCGGTCAAGCTGATGACCGACGGCATTTTGCTGGCGGAGACGCAGACCGATCCGCTGCTCAGGGCCTACGACACCATCATCATTGACGAGGCCCACGAGCGCAGCCTGAACATTGATTTTCTGCTGGGTTACCTGCGCGAGATCCTGCCCAAGCGGCCCGATCTGAAAGTGGTGGTGACATCCGCCACCATTGACGCCGACCGCTTTGCCAAGCACTTTGAAAGCAAAGACGGCCCGGCACCGGTGCTGATGGTCTCGGGACGCATGTTCCCGGTGGAGCAGCGCTGGCGTCCATTCGAGGAGTCGCGCGAGTACAGCCTGAACGATGCGATTGCCGATGGCGTGGATGAGCTGTGGCAGGGCAATGCGAGCGGCGATATTCTGGTGTTTCTGCCCGGTGAGCGCGAGATCCGCGAGGCGGCAGACCATCTGCGCAAGCACCTGGCGCACAACGTGGTCACGCGCAATGCCGAGGTGCTGCCGCTGTTTGCGCGCCTGTCGCAAGCCGAGCAGGACCGCATCTTTGACGGCCACACGGGCCGGCGCATCATCCTGGCCACCAACGTGGCCGAGACCTCGCTCACCGTGCCAGGCATTCGCTATGTGATCGACTCAGGCACCGCGCGCGTCAAGCGCTACAGCCTGCGCAGCAAGGTCGAACAATTGCTGGTCGAGCCTATCAGCCAGGCGGCTGCCAACCAGCGCGCCGGGCGCTGCGGACGTGTGGCCAGCGGTATCTGCATCCGGCTGTACGACGAGAAGGATTTTGTCGGGCGACCGCGCTTTACCGATCCTGAAATTTTGCGCAGCTCGCTCGCTGGCGTGATCTTGCGCATGAAGTCGCTGCACCTGGGCGATGTGGCGCAGTTCCCGTTCATTGACGCGCCATCGGGCCGCGCCATCGCCGACGGCTACCAGTTGCTGCATGAGCTGGGCGCGGTGGACGAGCAGAACGAACTCACCGCCATGGGCCGCGAGCTTTCGCGCCTGCCGGTGGACCCACGTGTGGGCCGGATGATTCTGGAGGCGCGCGAACGCGGTGCCTTGAACGAGGTACTGGTGATTGCCAGCGCGCTCAGCCTGCAGGATGTGCGCGACCGGCCGATGGAAGCACAGCAGCAGGCCGACCAGCAGCACGCCAAGTTCGACGACGAGAAAAGCGAATTCAGCGGCTATCTCACGCTGTGGAACTGGCTACAGCAAGCGCGTGGCGGCACGGCGCCGACCCTGGCTTCGGCCCGCGTGCAAAAGGACCAGGCGCGCAAGAAAAGCCCGAACCAGGCATTTTTGCCCATCGCCAAGCGCGCTTCGGGCGCCCAGCCGCAGCTGGCCCCAGCGAATCCTGTGGCCAGTGCTTCGGCCCTGCTGCCGCTTCCGGTGGCGGGAGGGCCCGGAGGGGATGGCAACTTGCCAGCCGCTCTCACCCACAAGCTCAGCAACCGCCAATACGAGCAACTGCTGCGCCAGAACTTCATCAATGTGCGCCGGGTGCGCGAGTGGCGCGACGTGCACAGCCAGCTCCTCACTGTGGTGGCCGAGCACCGCTGGGAGCTGAACCCCAAGCCGGCTAGCTACGAGGAGCTGCACAAATCCATGCTCGCCGGACTGCTGGGCAACATCGGTTTCAAGCCCGAAGAAGCGGCAGGCGCGGCGCCGGGGTCGTCGGAATACCTGGGCGCGCGCGGCATCAAGTTTCATCGCCACCCCGGCGCGCACCTGCGCAAGAAGCCGGGCCGCTGGATCGTCTGCGCCGAGCTGGTGGAGACCGCGCGCTTGTTCGGCCGCGGCATTGCCAACATCGACCCGACCTGGCTGGAAGAGGTCGGCGGTCATTTGCTCAAGAAGCAACTGCTGGATCCGCACTGGGAGAAAAAGGCCGCCGAGGTGGTCGCCTTTGAGCGCGCCACGCTCTACGGCCTGGTGGTCTACAGCGGCCGACGCAAACCCTTCGACAAGGTAGACCCGCACGCCGCACGCGAGATGTTCATCCGCCAGGCACTGGTGGCAGGCGACGTGCTGCCCGAATGGCACAAGCGGCTGCCGTTCCTCGCCGCCAACGAAAAGCTCATCGCCAAGGTCGAAGAGCTGGAGCACAAATCGCGCCGCCAGGATGTGCTGGTAGATGAAGAACTCATCTTCTCCTTCTACGACCAGCAGCTGCCGCAAGACATCACCAGCGGCCGAGCATTCGAGCACTGGTACCGCCATGAGATCGCCCAGCGCCCCGAGCTGCTGCGCCTGACCCGCGATGAGCTGATGCGCCATGAAGCTGCCGGCATCACCACCGCAGCCTTCCCGCGCATGGTTCGTCTGGGCGGCGTGGACTGC
>JBBSRE010000247.1:0-4820 GCA_038243365.1 Burkholderiales bacterium
GCGTGACGCACAGCCATCGCCGAATTGGACGTACCGAAATCGATACCCAAGGTGGTGTCTTTCAAAACTGACATGTGCAACATTTGCGGTGTATTGAAATGGCAAGAAACCGTGTCATTTGGCGGCGCGGGCCCACGAGTGCGGTGGCAAAGCGCGAGCGCCAGCACTTGGCTTGATAACAGGCGGGGTTTCGCAAGACAGACTCAGGACGCCCGCCTTCACGGTGCAGTTCAGCGTCAACGGATGCGCCGTCGCGGGAATCATGGGGCCCGCAGGGTCAAGTCAGGTACCAACGCGCAAGGCACTCATCGGGCCGTCATCTTTCGGACCTCATCGGCATCGCTCAAAATACCGATTCCAAAATTCATCCCCAGGCTTATGAAGGAGCGCAGCGATACCCAGGCGATAGATCTTTTCGTTCCTTGGCGGTAGGTTCATGAGTCTCGACCACGTGAACTGATGTTGCTTGGTGCGCTCCGTATTGTGGACGACGCGTTCGGGCACGCATGCGAAGACCTCGTGAGGCGCGCGTGCTCAGATCTGACTGGCGCCACCAGATCGCCTGCACCAGAAGCAAAATCTAGAAATTGGGAACAAAAGGTCGAAACACCCCAAAACCGGTCCGGCCCGTGGGGCGTATGAACAGTGGTGGCGTGGGATGAAACCGAACAACCAACACTAGGATTTCCGATCGGCATGCAGCCATCGCTAGTTCGTAGCGGGAATTCACAATACGATCTGGCCAACCGCTGAATGCAAAGGAAGGCACTGGTCCGAGTGTTATCTGCAGCGACCTCACGATGAAGCAAATACGTGAGCGTGTGCGTGTGTGTTGGGCGAGAGGGTGGATCTAGAAAACAAGAGTTCGCTGCTCTCGCCAGTTGCGACGAGCACGAAGCATAAAAGCTGTGCGGAAGGCCAAGTGACTTCCTCGGCCACCCGACTCGCGCCGAAAGCCACCAACAACCACCTGGTTCAATTCAAGTAGCTCGCGAGCACTAGCAGCATATGGCATTCAGGCGCGCGATGGCCGGGAGGTAACGCGAGAAAATTGGGATGGTCGCAGTGATGCGGCATTGGGCGTCTTTATCAAGCACGCTCAACCGCCGCGCACAGGAGCCTTTAACGAAGACCGAAGAATCCCAAGATAGCCACGACGATGACAACGAGACCGACAAGCCAGATGATGCTGTTCATAATTAGATTCCTTTGAGTAGCAGATAAACGAATGACAGTTTCAGCATTTTCGTTTGCCTCGTTCGTAGGACAACCGCGGTTCAGGAGGCTAAGCGCGGCCTCGCTACGAGCGCCGCACCGCTCTTATGCGGGCGCCGCAAAAACACAAAAGCCCATCGCAATGGATGGGCTTCTGAAGAATGCTGGTGGCCTGGGACGGAATCGAACCGCCGACACAAGGATTTTCAATCCTCTGCTCTACCGACTGAGCTACCGGGCCTGAGCCTTAAATTATAGCCACGAAACCTATCGGCTTGGCCAGGATTGCAACAAAACTAGGCGCGCTTCCCGCGCGAGAGGTCAACGCCCAACTGGCGCAGCTTGCGGTAGAGGTGGGTACGCTCCAAACCGGTCTTCTCTGCCACGCGTGTCATTGAACCGCCCTCGCGGGCCAAGTGAAATTCAAAGTAGGCTTTTTCAAAACCATCACGCGCTTCGCGCAGGGGCCGGTCAAGATCAAAATCCTGGTGGGCGGTTGGTCCGGTGTCCACGGGAGCAGCCTGTGCTGCGGGGGCTGCTGCATTGCCCTCGGTCTTCGAAACCGACGTCGCGCTGCTGCTAGGCAGCGCGGCCATCGCAACAGGTGCAGCGTGGCGCGCTGCGTTCCGCAGCAGGCCTTGCTCCACCGACTTAAGCAGCTTTTGCAAGGTGATGGGCTTTTCAAGGAACGCGAATGCGCCAATGCGAGTGGCGTCGACTGCAGTGTCGATGGTGGCGTGCCCGCTCATCATGATCACCGGCATGGTGAGCAGACCAGTGGCGGCCCACTCCTTGAGAAGAGAGACGCCATCCGTGTCGGGCATCCAGATGTCCAGAAGGACCAGGTCGTAGGTATTGGCACTGCGCGCGCTGCGCGCCTGTGTGGCGTTTTCCGCCAGGTCGACACTGTGGCCTTCGTCGTTCAGTATCTCGGAAAGCAAGTCCCGGATACCCAGTTCGTCATCCACCACCAGTATGTTTGCCATGTAGAAATTGCCTTGCCTCTGCGCCGTGCGACCTCAGGTCGCGGCCGCTTGTTCAGCCGCGAATGATAGCGACACTTGTGCGCCGGCTACAACGTCGGCCTCCATGCGGTTCGTAACAGTTATGCGTGCACCGTGCTCGTCCACGATTTTTTTCACGACGGCGAGGCCGAGACCGGTACCGCGCGCCTTGGTCGTGACGTACGGTTCGAAGGCACGTTGCAGGATGTGCGCGGGGAATCCGGGGCCGTTGTCAGCGATGGTGAGGCGCACTCTACGGGCCTCGGCGTTGAACCGCGTAGTCAGCTGCACCGGCGCAAGCGTGTTCGCCTGAGCATCAGGGTGCCCCTGCACCGTCGCATCCTGTGCGTTCTGGATCAGGTTGTGAAGCACCTGCCGCAGCTGCTGCGCGTCGCCCAGCACGGGCGGACAGTCGGCATCGAGCAGTGGGAGCACTCGCACTTGGGTTTCGGCCGGTTCATACAGGCTCAGCACATCGCTTATCACGGCGTTGAGGTCCAGAGCCTTGAGCTGGGCCGCCGGCAGCCGGGCATAGTCCCGAAATTCGTTCACCAGGCGCTTCATTGCATCGACCTGATCGACGATGGTTTTGACCGCCTTGCTCAAGAACGCTTGTTCGGGCTTTTCCAGCTTAGACAGCAGCTTCATCTCTAACCGTTCAGCGGACAGCTGAATTGGAGTGAGCGGATTTTTGATTTCATGCGCCAGCCGCCGAGCCACTTCGCCCCAGGCCTGGGCACGCTGAGCCGAGACGATCGCGGTGATGTCCTCGAACACCACCAGCCGCGCGCCCTCGGGCATCGCCGCGCCGCGCATGACGAGGCTGGTGGCGTGTTGTTCGCCCTCACCAGGTGACGGGTGAAGCTCGAATGCCTGTTGCCAATGTGCCCCTGCGCCCTGATCGTGCTGCGCAAAGAAGAGATCGAACTGGCGCTGCACTTCGGCACCGAACAGCGCGATGTCCGGACTGTCGGCGATACGTTTGCCCATGATCGGCGCGAGGGGCAAGCCGAGGATACGCTCTGCCCCGGGATTGAACGACTGTACGCGGCCCGAGCCGTCCAGCACCACCACGCCCGACGTCAGGTTGTCCAGGATGGTTTGCAGGCGCTCGCGAGCGGTGTCAACGGCCAGCATGCTTTGCTCTACCTCGCCGCGCGCCTCGAACAGCTGCTGGGTCATGAGTGCAAACGAGCGGGTCAGGCCACCGAGCTCATCGCGGCCTTGTAGCGCTACTTTAGGGCTGAGGTTGCCAGCAGCAACCTCGCGCACGCCTTCGGCCAACACCAGCAGCGGCCGTGCTAACTGGTTGCCCAGCAGAACCGCCAGCAAGACTGCGCCAAACACCGCCAGAAAAAGACTGAGCGTGAGCGTGCCGATGTACATCCGACGCAGCCCTCCTCTCGCAAGCGAGCGCTCCTGGTACTCGCGGTTGGCCTGCTGCACCGCCACCGCGTTGCCCACCAGCACCGAAGGCAGGGGCATGGTGACGTGAAGAAACCGCGGCTCCGTGAACAAGCCAACGCTTGGGTTGGGAACCGGCGCCATCGCGATGACGCGCACGTTGTCGAGCGCGCTCGGATTGGCCTTGTCCCCTAACTCGTCCAGCCCTTCGATTTGCGCAGTCGCGCCCTGCTGGCGAACGGTGCGGAACTGCTGCGCTGTGGGCGGCGTGTTGTACAGCTGGAAGCGTTGCGAGCCGACGCTCGCCAGCAACTGCCCTGCGCCATTCCAGAGCGCCACATCGGTAGCGCCGAGCTGATCGCGGATACGCTCCAGGATGAGGCCCGCGGCCGCGTTCGGCACAGAAGACAGTTGAGCCGCAGCGGCACGCGTTCGCGAGGATGAATCGCTCGCCTGCATCTCCAGCGTGGCGCGCGCCAAACTGACGCCGGCGTTAAGCGCGCTTTCCACTTCCACGTCGAACCAGCTTTCGATGGAGCGCGACACGAACTGGTAGGAGACCACATAAATCAATGCGCCCGGCAGCACACCCACCAGCGCAAAAATGGCAGCAAGCTTGACCTGCAAGCGGCTGCCGAACTTCTTGCGCCTGAGGCGCAGCGCCAGGCGAACGATGATCCACAGCAATACGCACAGCAGCGCGACCGCCACCACCACGTTGGCACCGAACAGCCAGCCATAGTTGCGCTCGTACAGGGCCCGGTTGTTGGTCGCCAGCGTTAGCAGGAACATCAGTACCAACGCAATGGCCGCAGCGATCGCGATGCCCACGCCAATCGCCCAACGCACAGCGCGCGATGGCTGCGCGGAGAGCAGGCTGGTGGCGCTGGCTTTCATGGAGTTTGCAATGCTGGCACGCGCTCACTGCGCGCCAGCGCGAGGGTCCAGTCCGAACGGCCCAGAGCACCGATTTGCAGCGGCCTCGGTAGCTGGGAAATGTCCAGCTGGAAGCGAAATTGGAGCTGGTAATCTTGGTGAGCACTGAGTTGTTCAGCGTCCGCGACCTTCCAGCGCGCAACGCGTTGCAGCGCGGCCAACACATCGCCGAGCTGATCATAGGTTTGCCCCACAGACACGCCGAGGCCAGAAGTGTCGAATGGTGTTGACGACACACTGACGCGCCAGCGCCGGGTCAGC
>JBBSRE010000248.1:0-4811 GCA_038243365.1 Burkholderiales bacterium
CAAACACGTTCAGCAGAACTTCAGAGTCGCTATCGGTGTTGGTATGGCGGTGGTCGGTGGAAAAAAGTTCGTTGCGCAGCGACCCGGCGTTGGTGAGATTGCCGTTGTGCACCAGCACGATACCGAAAGGCGCGTTCACGTAGAACGGCTGTGCTTCCTCTTCACTGAAGGCATTGCCCGCCGTCGGGTAGCGCACTTGCCCAAGACCGGAATTACCCGGCAGCGCGCGCATGTTGCGAGTGCGAAAGACGTCCCGCACCATGCCCTTGGCCTTGTGCATGGAGAACTTGCGCTCCTCCTGCGTGACGATGCCGGCAGCGTCCTGGCCCCGGTGCTGGAGCAGCAGCAAGGCGTCGTAGATCAACTGATTGACAGGGTTCGTGCCTACTACACCGACGATTCCACACATAGTTTTTACCCATCCGATAGCGAGAAATGTCCCGCGTTCCGAAAAACCAATTTTTGCCGATTCCAACCAATTCCAGCCATCCCCGCCATCCCCGCCATCCGGGCCCACGCACTCAGAGGACCAGCGGTGTCGCCAACGCACAACTCACGTCGATAGAAGCCGACCGATTTCATCCGGCAGTGCCGGCCGAAGGTTCCGCACCGTGCCTGCTATCAACGGGCCGCTGATGGATTGGATCCACCAGTCGGCGGCGCCCAGGGGCGTGAGCTGCGCCACGACGCCCAAAACGAGCACCAGAACAAACGCGCGCATTACGCCGAACACCGCTCCGAGCACGCGATCTACAGGTCGCAATCCCACCGCTTCGACCAGCTTCTTCACCAGTGCCGCGATCAGATGGCAGGCAAAAATGGTGACCAGAAACACGATCACGAAACCAGCGGCGTAGCGCACGGACTCACTCGCGTTGCCCATTGGCAGCCACGCTGCGGCGGCGCCAGCGAACCACTGCGCCACCACAAACGCCGCGATCCAGGCCAGCAGCGAAAGCACCTCGAACACCAGGCCACGCCACGCCCCGATCAGCAGCGATGCGACCACAATCGCCAGCAAAATCCAGTCGAGCGCCCCAAGCGGTGGAACCAGCACCTGAGTTTCCGGGGTCACGCAGGATCAGAGACTCAGCACGGCTGCGGGCAGGCCGAGGGCTTTAATCTTGGCGGCAGCTTTGTCAGCTTCCTGGCGGCCCGAAAACGGCCCGACGCGCACCCGGGTGCGTTTGCCATCTTTTGTTTGAACGGCTTGTGTGTAAGTGGTCAGACCGCCGCGCTCAAGCTTGGCACGGGCCTCACGCACTTTCGAATCGTCTGAGAAAGCGCCCACCTGAACGATGAAGCGCTCGGAGTCGGCAGCCGCTACCGGAATCGGCGGGGCTTGCGCGGACACCTTGCCCGAGCGGCCTTCCAGCAAGGCTCGGGCACGCTCTGCCTCCTGCTGACGCGCCGTCTGCTGACTAGCGGCCGGCGCCGTTGCCGCGGGCGCCACCGCTACCGGATCGGATTCATTTTTGCTGCGTGCAGCGCTCGGTCGCGCCTCGACAAAGGCAGGCGTGGACGCACTTTTGTCGCTTGATGCCGTCTCTTTGGCCGTCACCTTCGCAGAAGAGCCGCTTGGCGACGGGTCGGAATGCGCCGCTGTGGTCGTGGCCGGTTTGGGCTTGGATGCCGGTGCTTGCGCAACTGCAGGAGTCTCCAGCACTTCTTCTGTCGCTTCGGCTGACGTTGACGTGGATGGCGCCGGCACCACCAATGGCGCCACGTTCTCACGATCGGGAATCTCGATGCGCGCGTCGACCGGGATCGACCTGGGCTGTGAATCGAAGAGCACCGGAAACCCCACCACCGCCAGGATGACCAGCAGAGCTGCGCCCGTCAATCGATGGCGCGCCCGCCTTCGCATCACTTCGACCGTCTCGCCGCGCGCGGCCTGCGAGCCCTTGCCTGATCTCGCTGGCGCTGGTGCTTTTTTGGCTGACCAGGGAAACTTGAAAAATGCCATGGATGGGTGCAGCGCGGTGGTTAAGGACGAGTAGCGGGCAGTCTCAAAGGCTTCGCCCGCGAATGGCAAAAGCCACTGGGTCGCCTCACTGGTCGACGCTAGCGAATGCCAATCATCCCAAGTGCTTCGCCATCAACTTGGGGACTCCGTGCTCCAGAACGCCGCCCACGGTGTAGAACGAGCCAAAGACCACGATTCTATCAGTGGGGTCTGCCGCAGCGACTGCCGCTTCGAGTGCCCGGGCGGGCGCTTCGAACCTCTGGATATCGACGTGGAGGCCGGCAGGCCGGGGCGTCGCGGCGGCCCGCACCAGCGCCTCGAGGTCGACCGCGCTGGCCGCTCGCGGCGTGGGCAGATCAGTAAGGTACCAGCGGTCCACCAACGGCTCCATGCGTTCGAGCATCGTCGCCAGATCCTTGTCCGCCATCACGCCGTACACCGCATGTGTGCGCGGGAAGTACCCCATCGCATCCAGGTTGGCCGCCAGCGCGGCGACGGAATGCGGGTTGTGGGCGACATCCAGCACCAGTGTGGGCTCGCCCGGCACGATCTGAAAGCGCCCCGGCAGTTCGACCATGGCCAGCCCGTTGCGCACCGCCTGCGCCGTGACGGGTACCCGATCTCGCAACGATTCCAGCGCCGCCAGAGCGCCTGACGCATTAACCAGTTGATTGGCTCCGCGCAGCGCCGGGTAGGCCATTCCGGCATATCGCCGGCCACGCCCGGCGAAGCTCCATTGCAGCTTGTCGCCAGCCACATTGAAATCCTTGCCGAACTGCCACAGGTCTGCGCCGATTTCAGCGGCATGGTCCAGCACGCTCTGAGGTGCGGCAGGGTCACAGACAATCGCGGGCCGACCGGTGCGCATGATCCCCGCCTTTTCACGGCCGATGCTTTCGCGGTCTGGCCCCAGGAACTCGGTGTGATCGATGTCGATGCTGGTGATAACGGCGCAATCGGTATCGATCACGTTGGTGGCATCCAGCCGGCCGCCGAGGCCGACCTCCAGAATCGCCAAATCCAGCCCGGCACGGCTCATAAGCCGCAGGATGGCCAGGGTCGTGAACTCAAAATACGTCAGCGCAACTTCATCGCCATTTTTGGTTCTTGCGCTTTCCACAGCTT
The DNA here is from genome assembly GCA_038243365.1 of Burkholderiales bacterium. Classification (GTDB taxonomy): domain Bacteria; phylum Pseudomonadota; class Gammaproteobacteria; order Burkholderiales; family Burkholderiaceae_C; genus Simplicispira. The sequence goes on from JBBSRE010000248.1 coordinate 3,092, forward strand.
CGAAGCTAGCTACTAAATCAGAAGCATTCACTGCCTCGCCATGAATGCGGCAGCGCTCTTCGAAATGCACCAGATGGGGGGAGGTGTACACCCCCGTGCGGTAACCCGCCTGCAGCGCCACCGCTTCGATCATGGCGCAGGTAGATCCTTTGCCATTGGTGCCCGCAACAGTGATCACCGGGCATTCAAAACCCAGGCCCAGCCGCTCGGCCACGACACGGACCCGCTCCAGCCCCATGTCGATCTGAAGTGGGTGCAAGCGCTCGCAATGGGCCAGCCAGGCTTGCAGGGTGGTGGGGCGCTCGGCAGGCGCAGGGAGGTGTTCTTTCATACGGCCGGTATTGTGGTGCAGCGATCACCATCACCGATGATGCCGGCATGAAAACCCCTGACATCGTCCTCTACGGCATTCCCAACTGCGACACAGTGCGCAAAGCGCGGGCATGGTGTGACTCGCAATGCGTCGCCTACCGTTTCCACGATTTCAAGAAATCAGGCGTGCCAGAGATAGAGCTCCGTACATGGCTGCAGGCGCTGGGGCCGGATGCCTTGGTCAACAGGCGCGGTACCACGTGGCGCCAGCTGGACGAAGCATCCCAAGCCGCGGCGGCGGACCAGAGCCGCATCGCCGAGGTTCTGCAAGCAAACCCCAGTCTCATCAAACGACCGCTAGTGGATTGGGGCAGCGAAGCGGAGCCGCGGTTCACCGTCGGGTTCGACGAGCCGTTGTGGGGTCGCCAGAGTGGCATCAGTCTGAACCCGGCCTAAAAACATTTCTTTACGCAGCTTTACGGCACCGAACGCGCCCGGAAAACCCTAATGACTAAACTTTTCCGCACCTTGGCGCGTTACGTAATGACTTTGCGCTGCGCTATTGAAAGGGTTTCTCCATGAAAAAAATCTTGCTGCTTTCTATTCTTTCCAGTGTTTCGGCGCTCGCAGCAGCACAGGAGCGCGGACAGGTGCTGTCGGTCACGCCCATCGTCGAACAAGTCGCGGTGCCGCGCCAGGTGTGCGGAAACGAGACGGTCTATACCGGCCCGCGCACCAGTGGTGGTGGCGCGGTACTCGGCGCGATTGCCGGCGGCGCAGCGGGAAATGCTGTGGGTGGCGGCAGTGGGCGTGCTGCAGCGACCGCCATTGGCTTGATCGGTGGCGCTCTGCTGGGTAACCACATCGAAGGCAACGGCCGGCCGGAGTACCGGAACGTGCAACGCTGCGGCACCGAGACTGCCTACGAGAATCACACTGCTGGATACGACGTCGTATACGAATACGCCGGCCGCCGCTACACCACGCGCACCCAGAACGATCCGGGTCGATACATCAACGTGCGGGTTCAGCCGGAGGAGCCGCGCGGCTATCAGCGATATGACGACAGATACAACAGTGGCTACAGCGAGCGCGGTGTGATGAACTCCCCTTACGCAACCTCGCCTCCGCCACCACCGGCGTTCGTCAGCCCAGACGTCACGGTGATTGACTACGGTTATGGCGCCCCGCGGCCGTATTACCCGTATCCACCTCCGCGCCATCAGTGGCGCTGAACCAAGACGATTGACAAGGCCCTACGGGGCCTTTTTGCCGTCTGCCAGACGTGTTTGTCGGCCGCAGAGGCACTCGAAGTGCACTTTGGGTGCGAGCACTGAGGTTGACTGCGCGTCCTAGGCAGAGCCAGGTCGTTATTCGCAGCGCCCCCTTGTCGTGTGCATGTGCAGTA
>JBBSRE010000249.1:0-4811 GCA_038243365.1 Burkholderiales bacterium
GTACCCCTGCGGCAGGAACTTGTCGTAGAAGTAGGGGGTGATGCCGTGAATCAACTTCAGCGTACCGACCTTGATGACCTTGTCCGCCGCATAGGCCGGAACGGTCGTCGATAGCGCCAAGGCGGAAGTGGTGAGGGCGGCGAGCAGAAGTCGGCGGTTGAGCATGGCAATCCTTGGTTGTTTCGGGGAGACGAGATGAGACGAGAGGCACTGGGGAGCTCGCTGGTGCGCAAGTTGATGCACAACGCCTCACGCAAGCTGCGTGCCAAACTGTTCTCACCCTCTGGTGGCCCGTTCGACCCTGGTGGTTGCCCTCCACTTTGGTGCGCCACTGCATGGGCTGCATCAGTTCAGCCCACTCCGCTTGCTTTGGCACCGGTCTAGTGCATCGCAAAAGAGGAACGGGTGCGCTTTGGTTTTTTGAAAAGAACTTCCAACATCACAAGGGTGAAGCCCTGCAGCGACCCAACGTGTTGCGATACGGCTCGCCTGCGTGGTTTCTCAAGCGGTAGAGCGCCAAGCCGAAGGCATGCATCCGCACCCAGCGGTTGCAGACGTGCACCCGAGGTCTTTTTGACACACCAGCGAGTAGGTGCAGTCGGGCTTTTTTACAATGGGCGATATGAAGACCTCCCACAGCCTGTACACCCGCGCCCAGCAACTCCCCGCCATTCTTGAAAAGCGCATCGCCATCCTGGACGGCGCCATGGGCACGATGATTCAGCGCTTCAAGCTGGGCGAAGGCCAGTACCGGGGAGAGGGCTACAGCGGGCCCGGCAGCGTGGGCGACCGATTCAAGGACTTTGCGCGCGACGTCAAGGGCAACAACGAGCTGCTCAGCATCACGCGGCCCGACGTCATCCGCGACATCCATGAGCGTTACCTGGCCGCCGGGGCGGACATGGTCGAGACCAACACCTTTGGCGCCACCACCATTGCGCAAGAGGACTACAAGATGGCCGACCTGGCGCGCGAGATGAACCTGCGCTCGGCAGAACTGGCGCGCGCTGCCTGCGACAAGTACTCCACTCCCGATCGCCCGCGTTTCGTCGCTGGCGCGCTTGGCCCAACGCCCAAAACCGCCAGCATCAGCCCTGATGTGAACGACCCCGGCGCGCGCAACGTTACCTTCGAGCAACTGCGCGCGGCGTATTTCGAGCAGACAGAAGCGCTCATCGAAGGTGGAGCCGATGTGATCCTGGTTGAGACCATCTTCGACACGCTCAACGCCAAGGCCGCGCTGTTTGCGGTGGAGGAAGTGTTCGAGAAAACCGGCGAGCGCCTGCCGCTCATCATCAGCGGCACCGTGACCGATGCATCCGGCCGCATTCTGAGCGACCAGACCGTTACCGCCTTCTGGCACAGCGTGCGCCACGCACAGCCGCTGGCCGTGGGCCTGAACTGCGCCTTAGGCGCGGCGCTGATGCGCCCCTATATCCAGGAGCTGGCCAAGGCCGCGCCGGACACGTTCATCAGCTGCTACCCCAACGCCGGCCTGCCCAACCCGATGAGCGACACCGGCTTCGACGAGACGCCCGAAGTCACCAGCCGCCTGGTGCACGAGTTCGCGGCCGAGGGCCTGGTGAACATCTTGGGCGGCTGCTGCGGCACAACGCCCGAGCACATTGGCGCCATTGCGGCGGGTTTGGCAAAACAATCGCCGCGTGTGCGGCCGTTTTACCGGGAACCGCAGGAAGCCTGATCGCGCATGCGCGGTCTGCAGAGGAGCAGGCAATTGACGTAGGCCGACCTCGGTGGGAAAAGTACTGCTGCATCAGTGAGAGTGCAAAAGGAAGATGGTCCGCCGCTGGTGCGCATGCGCGTAGCAGGGATGAACAGGTAACAATCTGATTTCATGGGTTCAAACCGCGAGCTAAATTCCATGAATCGATTTGACCGAGTTACCTCGATTTTACTTTTGCTGCAAACACAGTCAGTTGTCACGGCTCAGTTTTTAGCAGAACATTTTGAGGTTACCGAGCGCACGATCTACCGCGATATCGGAACCTTAAGAAATGCCGGTGTACCCATAGGCGCCGAAGCGGGAATCGGGTACTTTCTTGAACGCGGTTACCGGCTGCCTCCGGTGAGCTTCACACTCGATGAAGCCGCTTCGCTGTTGCTTGGTGAAAAGCTGCTCGCAACCAGTCTGGATGCTAACTCATTGCAAGACTTCAATCAGGCGTTGACCAAGGTGAGAGCGGTTATTGATAGTTCTGACAAGGATTATCTAATTTCACTGGATACCGATATCGAAGTCTTGCCGACGGGAAGCCATTTTCCGATGGATGATGTTTGCCGATACCATCAGCAAGAAAGCACGTCAAAAGTGTTGGACGAAAGTGGCCAGAAGGAGCCTGGCCCCTCAATAAAACGAGGGCTGTTGCACAGTGGTGACCGTTGGTTGCGTGAATGTCGAAGTGCGCTGGTGCGCAGGCAAGTGGTTGAAATTGAATATGAAGCGCTTAGCAGCCATCACCATACCAATCGACAAGTTGAGCCCATCGGCTTGTTTTACTATAGCTGGCATTGGCATTTAATTGCATGGTGCCGCGTACGTGAAGCCTACCGGGATTTTCGGCTTGATCGTATTTTGTCAGTTTCGCCGCAGGCTGAGCAATTTACGCGGCGCAGTCGGCTGACATTAAAAGAGTATCTCGACCAGCGTCCCGGGCGAGATGAGCTGCAGGAAGTTGAATTGCTTTTCGGCCCCGAGGCTGCGCGTTTTGTGGGCGAGCAACGCTACATGTTTGGTTTCATTGATGAGGAGCCCCAGCACAACGGCGTGAAAATGCGATTTCTGACGCCTATGCCGGACTACATGGCTCGCTGGCTTCTGCAATACACCAATGATGTCGAGATCATCATCGGTGATTCAATACGAGAAGCGATGCAGAAGTTAACAGCGCAACTTGTCGCTCATTGGGACGGCAAGTCGAAAGGCTCCTGACATAGGGTTGTCAGTGCCAAGTGTCACAGTGGGGGCAACGGTAAAACAGCCGTTTCTGATGGCCCGAGCTGTTCGGGCAAAACCCTCACTGGACACAATCTATGAAGCGAATACCTGTCAATCCTTGGTCGTGGTCGCTGAATGTCGGCTACCACCAAGCCGAAATAATCGAGGGAGCCAAACGGCAGCTGATCTGTGCAGGTCAGACCGCCGTGAACGCCGAGGGAAAAGCCCAGCACCCCAAGGACATGCGCAAACAGATCACGCTTGCCCTGGACAATCTGGAGACCGTCCTGGGCGCCGCCGACATGACCCTGGCCAACATCACGCGCCTCAACCTCTACACCACAGACGTGGACGAAGCCATGAAGCACTTCGACGTGCTCGGCGGACGATTCGGGCCGCTCAACGCCACTCCTCCCATGACCCTGCTCGGCGTCACGCGACTAGCCATCGCCGAACTAATGTTCGAGGTGGAGGCCACCGCCTTCGACTGACGTTCGTGCGGCGACAAAGACTGCGAAAGGTATCAAGGCACTTTGGCAGGAGGCACGGAGCCCGCTCCAGGCTCACTGGCGGGAGCTGCCGGTGCGACTCCCGTGCCTGGCAGCGGAATCCACTCGTCGTGATCGTCCGGCGGCAGCGCAAACCTGCCGGCAGCCCAGTCGGCCTTGGCTTGCTCGATGCGCTCCTTGCGGGATGAGACGAAGTTCCAGAACAGGTGGCGCGGGCCTAGGGGCTCGCCACCCAGGAACATGACGGTGGCCTCACTCACGGCCGTGACGGGCGCGGCTGCCTGTGCGCCAAACACCAGCATGTCGCCTGTGCCGTAGCGCTTGCCGGCGTGGTCCACTTCGCCGCGCACCACATAGGCTGCGCGCTCGCTGTAGCCCGTAGGCAGGGCGATCTGCGCGCCAGGCTGCAGTTCGGCGTGCACATAGAACAGCGGCGAGAGCGTTTGTACCGGGCTGGTGAGGTCATAGACGGTGCCCGCAATCACGCGCAGCCAGATGCCGCCGTCTTGCTGCACCGGCAGGGCGTCGGCCGGCGTGTGGGCAAAGGCGGGCTCACATTCTTCGAATTCTTCGGGCAGCGCCACCCAGGATTGGAGCAGCTCCAGCCCGCCTCCAGCAAACGAAGCCGGATGCTCAAAGCGCTCGGAATGGGTAATGCCGCGCCCGGCCGTCATCCAGTTCACGGCGCCCGGCTGAATGCGGGTGTGCGTGCCCAAGCTGTCGCGGTGAATGATTTCTCCGCTGAGCAGATAGCTCACCGTGGCGAGGCCAATGTGCGGGTGGGGGCGCACGTCGGCGCCGCGGGTCGCTTCGGGCGGCAGGGTTACGGGGCCGGCGTGGTCGAAGAAAACGAACGGACCGACGCTGCGCTGCGCTGGCGCGGGCAGCAGCCGGCGCACCGTCAAGCCATGGCCGAGGTCGGCCTGGCGGGCAGAAATATGGGTGACGGACGCGGGAGCAGAGGATGTAGAGGACATGCCTCATTTGTATCCCAGAAGCGGTTTGCGGGCGCCAAACACAGTGTTGCGCCAACGAGGCCATCGGCCCTGTTGACCGGGCGTGGTGGTTCGGGCGGGCAGCACCTTTGCCAGGGTTCTTTCCGAACGCGTGCAGCTCGCCAAGCGACCAAAAGCAACTGGTCAAAAAAAAGCGCCTGCGCTATTGAAAAAATAGCTGCAGGCGCCCGCTGTGATTGCGCTAGAGGCCTAAAAAACTTCAAGTTTCCTGAATTACGGGTACAGGCCCCGCATCTCGCGCGCCTTGAGGATGCGGTTGCAGGCCACGATAAAGGTGGCAGTGCGCAGACTCACCTTGTGCTGCTGCGCGGTGTTCCACACGCCAGCAAA
>JBBSRE010000250.1:0-4808 GCA_038243365.1 Burkholderiales bacterium
CACCGTGTCGGAATCAGAGGTGCGCGGCGAGCGCATCACGCCTTGGATGCAGCTCGACCTGATGATCGCGTTGCAACGCTGGGCCGACCATCAAGACCAGTCGTTGCACCGAAGTGCGGAAAAGGTCGCCACCGCCAGCCTGCCGAAGTCGGATGCGGGCTGGCGTTTTCATCCTTGGTTGGGATTTAACAAAGAGTGAATCACCGAACGGAAGCGATGGCCATCGCAAAGAGACAATGATCGCTTCTAAAAAAATAGCTGCTTGCGCAATACCAGTGCGCGCTAGAGCTGATTTTTACCAATAATTTAATCAGTGGCCACGTCATCCCAAGGATTGATAACCGACACGCCCGCTGCCACAAACGGGCTGGTATCCCGGCTTGCCACCGCGAACCCATGGGCCACCGCCGTGGCGGCGATGTAGCCATCGGGCGTCGGAAAGCCCTTGCCCGCTGCCCGGGCCCGCGTCGCCAGCTGGGCGTAGCAACGGGCTGCCTCGGCGTCGAACGGCAAAACGCGGCTGCCAAACAGCTCCAGCAACCCATCGAGCGTGCTGGCCAGCGCGTTCTTGCGCCGGCCTTCTGGCAAAGCGCCAATGCCGTAGAGCAGCTCGGCCAGCGTCACGCTCGACAAATAAAGCGTCTCCGCGACCTGCGCATTCAGCCAAGCGGAAACCGCAGGATGGGCCGACGGCTTCATCGCTTCGGAGACGACGTTAGTGTCCAGAACAATCATTCAAAGCCCATCGGTTCAGCGGGCGTTTTGGCGCGCTCCAACCCTGCGAAGTCTTTGTCTTTCAAGCCCGCATCCCGCCCGATGGCTGCCAATGCGTCGCCCATGCGCAGGCGCTGCTCGGGCTTCACGCAGTTTTCGAGAATGTCGCGGACTTCTGCTTCGGTGCTGCGGCCGTGTGCTGCGGCGCGTACGCGCAAGGCGCGATGAATCTCGTCGGGAACATTGCGGACGGTAAGTATGGCCATTGCTTGCACTCCGTAAGAATTGCTTTCAATGCTGTCATTTTACAGAAATGACAGCATTGCGGAGGGATGAAGTATGAGCACAGTAAGAATGCGTCCTGTGCGAGCCTTCTAAGCTGCCTATGCGGCAGTGAACATCACACCGGAAGGGTGACTTTTCTAAGCTGCCTACACGGCAGTAGCTGCAGAAGATACCACTCGCCACAAGCCTCAAATCAAATTTTGATAAGCACTAAATACAAATACACCTGACGGTTGACTGGAAGAAAATCTGCTTCATAATAGAGCCGCAGTCTAGGTCGAATTAGGCTGCGGCACATCAACACGGCTGTGGAGGCCATCAACAGTCGCTCACGCGACGGAGGGTATTTCAGTGGCTAGCTACCGCGCGCTCAGAAGAGTCTGAGGCTTAACAGCCGACCAAATCTTTCCCCAGTTGGTTTTGTATTGACTGGGGAATTCTCATTCATTTCCATTGTGAAAGGAAACCCCATGTCCGAAGACCCCACAGCAGGGCCCGGGCTGAGTTTCCGAGCGGCGGTAGATGCGTTCCTTCAGGAACGCTTGCAAACCAAGCTCGACAAACTCAAGCCCGATGACGAAGCGACCCGCGCCGAGCTGGTTGCGCAGTTCCAACGCGACACATGGCTCGACAACGCGACAAAAAGCGTGCAGCAAATCCAGGCGGTCACGCACTCCCTAAAACCCATCCACCCCGATGCGCGCGGCACCACGCTGTATGTGCAGCCGTCCTCCATGGTGCCGCTTTCAGAAATGGGCAGCCATGCGTTGGGCGACTCCTTCGCGCCCGACGTGGTTGGCAATGCGGCCGCGCTGGATGTGTACAAGTTCCTTAAGGTGGAAGCGGCAGGCATTAGCTTGCTGGCAGCCTTGCAAGCGAACGCGCCGGATGCCCTGCAGGCACTCAGTGCCGACTCGCAAAAGGCGCAGCTTTGGCGCGATGCGTTTGTCAGCCTGGTTTCAGTGCGGGGAGGCAAACCAGCGTCGCATGAGCGAGCCAAACAGTTGTATTGGCTGGTAGGCAACGACCCGGCCGATGACGCGGCCTATCAATTGCTCGCGCCGCTCTATGCCACTTCGTTGGCGCATGCGGTGTATGGCGAATTGCAGGAACACCGCTTTGGCGATGCCAACAAGGCCGCGCGGCAAGCCCGGCGTGATGGCAAAGCGCACGACGGTGTGCACCATGTGTACCGCGATTTGGCCGTGCAAAAAATGGGCGGCACCAAACCACAGAACGTCTCTCAGCTCAATAGCGAGCGTGGGGGTACCAACTACCTTTTGGCGTCGTTGCCACCTCCTGCGTGGACACCCAAACAACGCAATCTGCCAATGGGCTGCAGTTCGGCTTTTGACCGGGCCTTTGGTGCACGGCCTGCGGTGCAGCGCACCGTGAAAGCGCTGCTGGCTTTTCTAGTGACCGAACCAGAGCCCAACCGATTCACCCGCGAAAAAGTCGATGGTTTGATAAGCAGCCTGGTAGACGAAGCCGTCATCTACGCCGGCGAATTGCTATCGCAACCCGCAGGCTGGAGCCTGGATGAGCGCTACGACGATCTTGCTGACTACGAAAAACTGTGGCTTGACCCGATGCGCGCCGAGCTGCCGGACGAAGCAGACTTTGCCGAGCGATGGCTTGCGATGGATTGGCCAGCACAAGTCGCCCAACGATTTGCCCTGTGGCTGACCGCCGAGCTGCAAGGCAAATTGTCGGTGGGCGATGACGAGACCCGGCAGTGGCGAAAAATGCTGCTGAGCGAATCGGGCAGCTGGGCGCAGTCGCTGCGCACCCTGCGCGACAAGCTGGACGCGTCCAACTACATCCCGTTTCGCAAAACGCATGACGAGATCATGGCGCGTGGAGGTGCCGCATGAGCAACACCAGTTCCATTCGCCCGGCGCGCCCCACGCAACCGCAAGCCGTGCTGGTGCTGCCCCACTTGCGGGTGCAAAACGCCAACGCCATCTCCAGCCCGCTCACGCACGGGTTCCCGTCCATCACTGCCTTTACCGGATTGATGTGGGCGCTGGAACGCAAGCTGGCGCAAGCGGGCATTGCGCTCCCCCTGCTCAAGGTCGGCGTGATTTGCCACTCGCACGAAGAGCAGGTGGCCGATGGCTATGTCAAAACCTTTTGCCTCACCCGCAACCCGGTGGGCAAAGACGGCGCGACAGCCGCCATCGTGGAAGAAGGGCGCATCCACCTCGACATCACGCTGGTGTTCGGCGTTGCTACATCCGGCTCGTCTCTGGTGCTGGAGCAAGCATCGCAAGACCCAGACCATGCGCTGGCGCGCGAGGTGGCCGAGGTGCTGGCCACCATGCGCGTTGCCGGTGGCACCTTGCTGCCGGCGCCCGATGGGCCGCGCCGCAGCACCCGGCCATGGGTGGCGCTGTTGCCCGAAGAGTCACAAGCACGCGACGACGAATTCAAGCAGTGGCGTCGCCGCTGGTTGCCCGGCTACGCGCTGGTGGGCCGTGACGATTTGCTGGCCGCGCGGCTAGCCCATTTGCAGCAAACCCGGCCCGACGCCACGCTGCTCGACGCCTGGTTGCACGCCTCGCGCTTCAACCACGCGCCGGAGCCGCTGGTCGAAGGTGCCGCGCCCATACCCGATGGAAATGTGGTCTGGGCTGATCCGCTGCGCGGCAAAGGCGATGGCTGGACGGTGCCCATCCCGGTGGGATACGCCGCATTGACGGCCGGCCCGCCGCACGCAGCCGGCGCAGTGGCCAATGCACGCGATGCGGAAACGCCGCTGGCGTTTGTCGAATCGGTGTATTCGCTGGGCGAATGGATCAGCCCGCACCGCTTGCACCGCGTCGATGACTTGTTCTGGCATGCAGAAACCGATGCCGCCAAAGGCCTGTACCGCTGTCGCAGCGGCTATGGCGCAGCCGGTGCTGAAACCGACTTTCTGGACGACGACGACCCTGATTTCGATTAACGCCACATCCCACCGCACGCCGCCACAAAACGCAACCCAGCGCCCGCACTGCGGTTTTGCCTTCCTCCTATTTTTGAAAAGATTGACACCATGACTGAAAAACTCACCACCGCTTCCGTCCTCGCCTTCGAACGCAAGCTCGACCCATCCGACGCGCTGTTCGCATCCGGCGATTGGTCGCAGTGCGACCAGCCCAGCGCCTGGACCGCCGTTGCCGTGCGCGAAAAATCGGTGCGTGGCACCATCTCCAACCGCATGAAAAACGCCAAGGATGCCGACCCGGCCAAGCTCGACGCCGCCATTCAAAACCCCAACCTGCAAACCGTCGATGTGGCCGCGTTGCCCGGCGATGCCGACACATTGCGGGTGCGCTTCACCCTGCGCGTGCTGGCGGGTGCGGGCACCCCATCAGCGTGCAACAGCGCGCCCTACCAAGCCAAACTACAGAGCACCGTCGCGGGCTACAAAGAGGCGCACGGCTTCACCGAACTGGCACAGCGCTATGCCGCCAACCTGGCCAACGGCCGCTTTCTATGGCGCAACCGGGTGGGCGCTGAAAGCGTGCAGATCGTGGTGGACCAACTGAAAGACGGCAAAGCCCAAAAATCATGGTCTTTTGATGCTCTAGCGCATGATCTTCGTGCGCTAGCAGCTATCAATAGTGAAGTGAAAGAACTGGGCGACATCCTTGCGGGTGGCCTTGCTGGCCAAGAGCATGTCTTGCTGCAAGTAACCGCTTTTGTGCGCATGGGCGCGGGTCAGGAAGTGTTCCCGTCGCAAGAGCTGATCCTGGACAAAAGCCAAACCAAGAAAAGCCGGACGCTCTACACAGTGGGAGCGAAAGGCCACGAAGTCGCCGCCA
>JBBSRE010000251.1:0-4796 GCA_038243365.1 Burkholderiales bacterium
GTTGACCACCTCCAGGTTCACCCGGGGGCGCGCCACGCCGAACTCGTCGCTGATGCCGTTGCCGCCCATCAGGTCGCGCGCCATGCGCGCGATGTCCAGCGCCTTGCCGCAGCTGTTGCGCTTGATGATGGAGGTGGCTTCAACGGATGCTGTGCCCTCGTCCTTCATGCGACCCAGACGCAGGCAACCTTGCAGGCCCAGCGCAATATCGGTTTGCATGTCGGCCAGTTTTTTCTGAATCAGCTGGTTCGCTGCCAAAGGGCGCCCGAACTGCTTGCGGTCCATCGTGTACTGGCGCGCCGTGTGCATGCAGAACTCGGCAGCACCCAGAGCGCCCCATGCAATGCCGTACCGAGCGCTGTTGAGGCACGTGAATGGGCCTTTGAGGCCTTGCACGTCGGGGAATGCGTTCTCTTCCGGCACAAACACCTTGTCCATCACGATCTCGCCGGTGACGCTGGCGCGCAGCCCCACCTTGCCGTGAATCGCGGGAGCCGACAGGCCTTTCATGCCCTTGTCGAGAATGAAGCCGCGAATCGGACCAACGGCGCCGCCTTCTGACGTTTCCTTGGCCCAGACCACGAACACGTCGGCCACAGGGCTGTTGGTGATCCACATCTTGGCGCCCGAAAGCTCATAGCCGCCATCCACTTTTTTGGCGCGACTGGCCATGCTGCCTGGGTCGGAGCCGTGGTCGGGCTCTGTCAATCCGAAGCAGCCGATCCACTCGCCAGTGGCCAGCTTGGGCAGATATTTTTGCTTTTGATCTTCAGTGCCGAATTCAAAAATCGGCACCATCACCAAGGAGCTTTGCACGCTCGCCATGGAGCGGTAGCCGGAGTCGACCCGCTCCACCTCGCGGGCAATCAGGCCATAGGCGACATAGTTCAGGCCGGGGCCGCCGTACTGCTCGGGGATGGTGGGACCCAGCAGGCCAACCTCGCCCATCTCGCGAAAGATACTGGTGTCCATCTTTTCGTGGCGGAAGGCGTCCAGCACGCGCGGTGCCAGCTTGTCCTGGCAATAGGCAGCGGCGGCGTCCCGCACCATGCGCTCGTCGTCGCTCAGTTGCTGATCGAGCAGGAAGGGGTCATCCCAATGAAATGCGGCGTGGGCCATGGTCGTCTCCGGTGTAGGTAGGAAAATTGAACTGGGCGGCAACCAGCTGGCTGCAATCTGCCAGGCAAGATGTGCAAAACAGGGGCGGTATAGAGCATCCTATGCAGACCCGCGCTAGTTGGCAAACGAAAAGCTCGCACTCAGTTATGCGAGCTCCGCATATTTCAGAGAAAATAATCGCACCATGTATTGCATCCGATAACCCTCGTCGCTGCTCCTTGCCCGTATGCGCCGCGCACTTCCCTCCACTCAGGCCCTGGCTTGCTTTGACTCCGCCGCACGCCACGAAAGCTACACGCGCGCAGCGCAGGAACTTGCGTTAACGCAGAGCGCTGTATCGCGCCAGATCACGAGCCTCGAAGGTTTTCTCGGCGTGGCCCTGTTTCGCCGCACGCGTCACGGCGTCGCGCTGACGCCAGCGGGTCGGCAGTACGCCCGCCAGGTAGGCCCGCGCCTGCAAGCGTTGGAGCGCGACACGCTCGATGTCATGGCGCACCAGGGACATGGGGGTTCGCTCACGCTGGCGGCGGTCCCCACCTTCGCCACTCGGTGGCTGCTTCCGCGTTTGCCGCTCTTCGCCGCCCGGCACCCGGATATCGTGGTGCACATAGACACGCGCACAAGGCCGTTTTTGTTCGCTGACACTGGCTTTGACGCCGCGCTCTATGCCGGCACTCCTGAGCAAGTGGCTCAGTGGCCGGGCACGCAAGCGCATCTGCTCCTGCACGAGACCGTGCTGCCCGTGTGCAGCCCCCGCTTGCTCAGCTCGGCCGCGCTACGCGGCCGTGGTCGTGCCCAGCCGGCAGTGCCTGCGCAAGCGCTCGCCGCTTTGCCGCTGCTTCAACAAAGCACGCGTCCTTACGCATGGCGTCAGTGGTTTGACGCCATGGGCGCCGCAGCGCCCCGCGCGCTGGAAGGTCCGCGGTATGAGTTGTTTTCCATGCTGGCGGTGGCGGCTGCCCAAGGTCTCGGGGTGGCGCTGATCCCGCCCATGCTGATTGAGGCGGAGCTCGCACGCGGCGAACTGGTCGCCGCCAGCGCGCAGACCCACCGCGGCGAACGGGCGTATTACCTGGTGGCTCCGCAGCAACAAATTCCAGCGGCGCTCGCCGCATTTTTGCCTTGGCTGCAGGATCAGGCCAGCGCAAGCAGCCGTGCGGCCTGAGGGGCAGCTGCGTCAACCGCCGGTGGGAGAGCAGTCCGGTCGGCCCATATTCCTACAGCAGCACCCCTAGCGCCCTAGTACCCTCATGCTCGCTAGATCGGGGCCGCAGATGGCCGCTTTTTCAAAGGACATGAATGTACGGAATAACAGCGGTCCGCTTTGAAGCATCGGGCGCGCCGCGCATCGACGAAGTGTTGATGGGGCTGCTCGCTGAGGACGGCGCTGGCTGGGATATACCGCCTGCCCCGGTGCCCCTGGTGGAAGTGATTGATCGCTTGCTGGAAGGCGATGCCATTGTGGCGGTCCGGGAAGAGGCGGGCGGTATTCTCACGCGCAGTTCACCTGCCGAGCTTCGGGTGCAAGATAGTCTCCATGGGGGTTGGGAGGAAAGCATCGCCTTTTCGGAAGACGACCACCAGAGCGGCGCGCCGGGTCTGAGCGACCTGCCCCGTTTTTGAATCAATGCAAGCCACGAAGGAGTAAGCCAGTGATCCATTCGACAACCCCGGTTATCGACAACCCTACCGTTGATGAGCTTGAAGCCCTGAAGCGCCTGGAAATGGAAGGCATGAGCCTTCCCGAAGCCCTCCATCGCCACCTCTCAGGCCGTCTGCTGGAATACGGTCACGTCGAGCTTGACTCGCATGGGACGTTTGTCATCACTGACAAAGGCCGGGAGTTAATTCGCCGGCAGGACAGCTGAATCCGCGCTGTCGTACCGCACAGCAAAAAAGGCCGGCGCTCAGGAAGAGCGTTCGGCCTTTTTTCTTTGGGTCTTTGAAAAAATACGTGTGCCACCTAGTGTCACATGTAGCGCCACATGTAGTGCGCTCTGCGTGGTGCCCGGGGCCGGAATCGAACCGGCACTCCTTTCGGAGGGGGATTTTGAGTCCCCTGCGTCTACCAATTTCACCACCCGGGCATCCTGAGTGCAGCCGCAAATTATGGCACAGTAGCGCCGATGAATTACCCCACTATTGAGGACACCGTAGGCCGTACGCCACTTGTGGCACTCCAGCGGATTGGCGCGGCCGGCAACGCAGAGCGGGGCAATGTGCTGCTCGCCAAGCTGGAGGGAAACAACCCTGCTGGTTCTGTGAAAGACCGGCCGGCACTGTCCATGATTCGGCGTGCGGAAGAGCGGGGTGAAATTCAGCCTGGCGATACCTTGATCGAGCCCACGTCAGGCAACACCGGTATTGCGCTTGCCATGGCTGCAGCGATTCGAGGCTACCGGATGGTGTTGATCATGCCGGAGGACCTGTCGATTGAGCGCGCGCAGGCCATGAAAGCGTTTGGTGCCGAACTGATCCTCACGCCCAAGAGCGGCGGCATGGAGTACGCCCGTGACCTGGCGGTGGCGATGCAAAAGCAGGGCAAGGGCCGGGTGCTTGACCAGTTTGCCAATCAGGACAACCCACGTATCCACTACGAGACCACCGGCCCCGAACTGTGGGAGCAAACGGAAGGTCGCATCACGCACTTCGTGAGCGCCATGGGAACCACCGGAACCATCACCGGTGTGTCTCGCTATCTGAAAGAGAAGAACCCGAAGGTGCTGATCATCGGAGCGCAGCCGCAGGAAGGCTCGCGCATTCCGGGGATTCGCAAATGGCCCGAGGCTTACATGCCCGCGATCTACGACGCCAAGGCCATAGACGAGCTGATGCTGGTGAGTCAGGACGATGCCGAGGACATGTGCCGGCGCATGGCGGCCCAGGAAGGCATCTTTGCCGGAATCTCGGCGGCCGGGGCCTGCTGGGTGGCGCAGCAGGTCGCACTGCGCGAGCACGACGCGACGATTGCTTTCGTCGTCTGTGATCGCGGCGACCGGTACCTGTCCACCGGGGTCTTTCCGGTCTAAAGTTTCGGTAAAAACAGGCTCTAGCGCTTTGTGGATAAGCGCTAGCAGCTATCAAAAAGGAAGCAATGCAACACGAACCGCGTTTCTGCATGAACTGCGCCACGGCACTCGCGCTGATTACGCAGGCGGAAGACAGTGGCGATGTCGAGCGTCTGCGCTGCCCTGCCTGCGAATGGACGCACTGGAACAACCCGGTGCCGGTGCTGGCGGCCATTGTCGAGATTGGCGGCAAGGTGCTGCTGGCGCGCAATGCCGCGTGGCCGGGCAAGATGTTTGCGCTGATCACGGGCTTCATGGAAGCGGGCGAATCACCTCAGTCAGGTATCGCACGCGAGGTGAAGGAAGAAACCAACCTGGATGTGCGCGAATGCACGCTGGTCGGGGCCTATGAATTCCTGCGCATGAACCAGATCATCATCGCTTATCACGTGGTGGCTGACGGGGAGGTGCGCCTCTCGCCTGAGTTGGTGGATCACCGGCTGTACGATTTGAAGGACCTGAAATGCTGGCCCTCCGGCACCGGGTATGCGCTGGCTGACTGGCTGCGCACGCGGGGCCACGACCCCGTTTTTTTTACCGATGAAGAAAACGCCGAGCGACGCCGGGGACTTGACGCCCTGCCAAAGGACTGAACGCCATGGACATCCA
>JBBSRE010000252.1:0-4787 GCA_038243365.1 Burkholderiales bacterium
AGCGGTTCGTCAAACAGAAAGACCTGGGGCTGGCGCACGATGGCGCGGCCCATGGCGACACGCTGGCGCTGGCCGCCAGAGAGCTCACGGGGCTTTCTCTCCAGCAGCAGCCCGAGTTCGAGAATCTTGGCAGCCTTGTCGACACGCGTCTTGATCTCGTCCTTGGGAATCTTGGCAATTTTCAGGCCGTAGGCCATGTTGTCGAAAACGCTCATGTGCGGGTAGAGCGCGTAGTTCTGGAACACCATGGCGATGTCGCGTTTGGCGGGTTCCAGGTTGTTGACCACGCGGTCGCCAATCAGGATTTCGCCCCCGGAGATTTCTTCAAGGCCCGCCACCATGCGCAGCAGCGTGGACTTGCCGCAGCCGGATGGCCCGACGATGACGACGAACTCGTGGTCGTGAATTTCAGCGCTGACCCCATGGATCACCTGGTTGGCCTTGGGCCCTTGTCCATAGCGCTTGACGATATTGCGGAGAGTGATGGATGCCATTTTGCTATTAATTTGGTAGCTGATAGCGCTTATAGATAAAGCGCTGGAAGCTGATTTGGCCCTATTTTTCGGTATCGACCAAGCCTTTGACGAACCACTTCTGCATCAGCACGACCACGAAGGTCGGCGGCAGCATGGCCAGAATGGCGGTCGCCATGGCGATGTTCCAGTCGATGGCCGCGTCGCCACCGCCAGCGACCATGCGCTTGATGCCGATCACCACTGGGTACATGTCTTCACTGGTGGTCATCAAGAGCGGCCACAGGTACTGGTTCCAGCCGTAGATGAACTGGATGACGAACAGCGCGGCGATGGACGTTTTGGACAGCGGCACCAGCACATCCCAGAAGAAACGCATCGGACCGGCGCCGTCCATGCGCGCAGCCTCCACCAGCTCATCGGGCACGGTCAAAAAGAACTGTCGGAACAGAAACGTGGCGGTGGCAGACGCGATCAGTGGCAGCGTGAGACCGGCGTAGCTGTTGAGCATGCCGAGGTCGGCCACGACCTTGTAGGTGGGCAGGATGCGCACTTCCACCGGCAGCATCAGCGTCACGAAGATGGCCCAGAAGCACAGCATCTTGAACGGAAAGCGGAAGAACACGATGGCAAACGCCGATAACAGCGAGATGGCAATCTTGCCCACCGTGATCACCATGGCGGTGACAAAACTCACCCACATCATGTGGGCCACCGTGGTGTTGGAGCCTAGCTTGCCGGAGCCGAGCAGCGCCGCCTTGTAGCTCTCCCACATGTTGCTGCCCGGAAGCAGTGGCATGGGCGCCTGCACGATGTCCTGCGCGGTGTGTGTGGAGGCAATGAACGCCAGATAGAGCGGAAACGCGACGATCAGCACGCCAATCAGCATGACAGCGTGCGAGAGAACGGTGAGCCAGGGGCGGCGGTCAATCATGGAATTACGTTATGTATTTGCAGCGAGCAACGAACGGCGCACGCATATTTGCTAGACGCTATACCAGCGGCCCCGCGGAACTGGCTTTGCCAGGCCGCTGGGGGCGTCCCCCAAGGGGGAAGGCGCGAAGCGACACAGGGGGAAGTCAATAGTTCACCTTTTTCTCTACATACCGGAACTGGACTACGGTTAGCGCCACCACGATGATCATCAGAATCACCGACTGTGCGGCAGAGCTGCCAAGGTCCAGCGCCTTGAAACCGTCCTGGTACACCTTGTAGACCAGGATCGAGGTCGATTGGCCAGGCCCGCCTTCGGTGGTCGCATCGATGATGCCGAAGGTGTCAAAGAAGGCGTAGACGATGTTGATCACCAGCAAAAAGAATGTGGTGGGCGAGAGCAGCGGCAGCTGGATGTTCCAGAAGCGGCGCAGGGGTCCGGCACCATCAATGGCAGCTGCCTCAATCAGCGATTTGGGGATGGACTGCAGCCCGGCCAGAAAGAAGAGGAAGTTGTAGGAAATCTGCTTCCATACCGAGGCGATGATGATCAGCGTCATGGCCTGACCACCGTCCATCTGGTAATTCCAGTCAATGCCCAATGCGCGCAAACCAAAGGTGGCCACGCCAATGGAGGGCGAAAAGATGAACACCCACAACACGCCCGCAATGACCGGCGCTACCGCGTACGGCATGATCAAAAGCGTCTTGTAGACCATGGCGCCGCGCACAACGCGGTCGGCAAAGATGGCCAGCACCAGGGAGATGCCGATACCAAGGCCTGCCACCAACAGCGAGAACCATGCCGTGGTTTTAAACGATGCCAGATAGGTGGGGTCGTTCCAGAGTTGGATGAAGTTCTGAAAACCCACCCACTCCTTGGACAACCCGAAGGGATCTTCCAATTGCAAGGACTGCAGCACCGCCTGGCTCGCCGGCCAGAAAAAGAACACCAGGATGATGACCAGCTGGGGCAGCATCAGCATCCACGGCAGCCAGGCAGATCGGAAAAGGACGCGTTTTTCCATGAGCACTCAAAAAAGGACAACGCCCGCCGATGCTTGTGAAGCTCTTCGGCGGGCTGACTGAAAGAAAAATCGGCGGGAGCCTTCGAAACCAAAGGCAACCCCGCCATCGCTACTCACACTGTAGCGCCGCAGACGCACCCGAAGCAGGCCACCGGGGCCTAACTTTGGCTGCGGGGCGGCGCGCTGTGATGTGCGAAGGGTTTATTTTCCTTTGTTGGCTTTCTCGAAGCGAATCAGCTGCTCATTGCCGCGGCTGACCATGTTGCCCAAGGCCTCTTTAGCAGTCTGTTTGCCCGACCAGATGTTCTCGAATTCTTCGTCCTCGATGGTACGAATCTGAACATAGTTGCCCAGACGAATACCGCGCGACTTGTCGGTGGTCTTGCGAATCATCTGCTGCACGGCCACGTCGGTGCCGGGGTGCTCTTTGTAGTAGCCCGATTTTTCCGTGAGTTCATAGGCTGCCAGCGTAATAGGCAGATAACCCGTGCGCTGGTGGCTCGCGGCCTGCACCTTGGTTTGCGACAGGAAGTCGAAGAACTTGGCTACACCCTTGTATTTTTCAGGCGTCTTGCCAGCCATCACCCACAGGCTGGCGCCACCAATCACGGTGTTCTGCGGCGCACCTTTTACGTCGGGGTAGTAGGGCATCGGAGCCAAACCATATGCAAACTTGGCGTTCTTCGAGACATCGCCGTAAAAGCCGGACGAGGTCTGAATCATGGCGCACTCGCCTGCGGTGAACGAAGCCTGGGCCTTCGAGCCGCGGCCTTTGTACACAAATTCACCATCGGCTGCTGCTTTGGCCAGGTTCTCAATGTGGCGCACGTGCAGGGGCGAGTCGATCTTCAGGCGCGCGTCCATGCCGGACATGCCGTTGTTCTTGGTGGCGAACTCCACGTTGTGCCAGGTGGAGAAGCTCTCCAGCTGCGTCCAGCCCATCCAGGCCAGCGTCATGGGGCAGCTGTGACCGCTTTCCTTCAGCTTTTTGGCGGCAGCAAAGACTTCAGGCCAGGTCGCGGGGGCCTTGTCTGCGTTCAGACCGGCCGCCTTGAAGGCGTCCTTGTTGTAATAAAAAACGGTGGTCGAGCTGTTGAACGGGAAACTCAGCATCTGACCGTTAGGCGCGGTGTAGTAGCCGGCCACTGCAGGGATGAACGACTTTGGATCGAATGCCAGGCCTGCATCACTCATGACTTTGCCCACGGGGACGATGGCGCCCTTGCTGGCCATCATGGTGGCGGTGCCCACTTCAAACACTTGCAAGATGTCAGGCGCATTGCCGGAACGGAAGGCCGCAATGGCTGCTGTCATGTTCTCGTCGTAGGTGCCCTTGTAGGTGGGAATCACCTTGTATTCGCTCTGGCTGGCGTTGAATTCGTTGGCCAGGTCATTGACCCACTCGTTGTTCACGGCGGTCATTGCATGCCACCACTGGATTTCGGTCGTGGCAAGGGCGGCCGTGCTGCCCATCAAGGCCAAGGTGGCGGCTGCGAGCGATCGAAGTTTCATGATTTTGATTCCTAGCTGAGGGAGAAACGCACATTTTGACGCAGTTGCATGACAGTCATGTGTCATACGTGACTGACCTACCTTTTAACCACCCCTGGAGAACAGGCTCAAGCGGGTTAACCCCGTATGACTGTCACATAAGTGGCGGACAAGTAGCGGGGCAGGTGGCGGGCAGTTGGCGGGCGAATCCCGCAGCCGCTGTAATGGCGTGAGATCCACATGATCCTTGTTGCGCTGCAGCATGCTACGGTTGCGCCTTCCAGCAACGCCCTTTTTTGCGAAGATCCATGAGCACCACTGCCACTACCTCACTCGATAAAAGCAAGATCAAGTTCCTTTTGTTGGAAAACTTGCATCCGTCCGCGCTCAATGTACTGAAAAACGCAGGTTACGAAAACATCGATGCTTTGCCCGGTGCTTTGCCACAGGATCAACTGATAGAGCGCATCCGCGATGTGCATTTCATCGGGATCCGTTCGCGCACGCAGCTCACCGCAGAGGTGCTGCAGCACGCAGACAAGTTGGTAGCGATCGGATGCTTTTGCATCGGTACCAATCAAGTCGACCTGCAGGCTGCCCGCGAGCGCGGTATCGCAGTGTTCAATGCGCCTTATTCGAACACTCGTTCGGTGGCCGAACTGGTTCTGGCCGAAGCCATCCTGCTGCTGCGCGGCATTCCGGCGCGCAATGCAGCAGCGCATCGCGGTGGCTGGCTGAAATCGGCCGACAACGCGTTCGAGGCCCGCGGCAAAACGTTAGGAATCGTGGGTTACGGATCGATTGGCTCGCAGCTGTCGGTGCTGGCCGAGTCGCTCGGCATGCACGTGATTTTCCATGACGC
>JBBSRE010000253.1:0-4785 GCA_038243365.1 Burkholderiales bacterium
CCAGCCCAGCGAACTACACGCCGCCAGCTGCGCAGCCTTCCAACCACGCAAGGTGACAAGACTGCCTGCCAGCCACTGCTGGGCATCGCTCGTCGCCCAGGCGGTCAACATGGCCAAGCCATGCGCGCCCACAGGCCATGACGGCGCCAGCGCAAGCAGCGACGCCAGGTCTTCACTCGGCGAACACTGCGGCGCCACCGCATAGGCCGCGCGCACACCCGTCATCCCCAGGGCTTTGTTGGGCGTCCAGAGTTGCCAGGCAGTGGACGGCAATGCCTGCGCACTCTGCCCTGCGTCCTCCAGCTGCAATGGCCTGTAGGCGCAATCGATCACGCGCCACGCGGCGCTGGCTCGGGCCTGCGTTGCGTCGCCCTCGGCCCTCCACTGGGTCATCGCTGGGTCCACGGTGCCCAGCGGGCTGGAAGGCTCGCAGGCCCAGTGCAGGCCGGCGCTGGCCCCGCCAGCGTCATCCGGTCGCACCACCGAGAGGCCACGTGCGACAGCGGCCTGCGCGTAATCGCCGTAGCTGTGCGCTGGCAGCGCTACGACGCGCGCGCCGCGCAGATGCGCCAGTGCCGTGATGCGGTGGATGAACTCACTGGCGCTGGCGGCCAGCACGATGCGCGTGGCGTCCACTCCGTGCAGTTCCGCCAGTAGCGCCCGCAGCGCCGTGTAGCGGGGATCTGGGTAGAGGCGTGGGTCGGCCGCCTGCACGGCAGCCAGCGCTGGCGGGCACGGTCCGCACGCGTTGGCGTTGGTCGAAAAATCGTGCAGTGGAACCCCCAAGTCGTCAGGGCCGCCATGCACTGAACTCGTGTCGCACATCACAAAAAAACCGATACTGCTATCAAAACTATTGCTATCAGCGCAATCAGAATAAGCGCTAGAGCCACTTTTGACACAAAATTCTGGGCCCGCTCAGCATCGTCGCTTGCCGGCACGCGGCCTGCCGCATTCAGTTGGTAGTGGCCCGGTTTGGCCAGCCGTACCTGTAGCGCGAGCGCCATCGCAGCCATGGGCCAGCCGCTGTTGGGCGACGGCGTTTTGCGCGCCTCTTGCGCCAGCATGCGCAACGGCACGCCGCCCGCCACCAGCGCCAGCAGCAGCGCAGTGAGGCGGGCGGGCACCCAGGAAAGCACATCGTCTGCCCGCGCCGCCCATTTGCCCGCCCATTGCCAATAGCGCCCGCCGTGCAGGCCGGGGTAGCCCCACATGGCGTCGGCGGTGTTGGCGAAGCGGTAGAGCGCGGCGCCCGGCAGGCCCGCCAACGCAAACCAGAACAAGGGGGCCACCACCGAATCGTTCAGGTTCTCGGCCAGCGACTCGATAGCACTTTCGCGCACGTCGCCGGTGCTGAGCTTGGACACGTCGCGGCTGACCAGCCAGGCCAGGCGTGCGCGGCCAGCGTCCAGCGAGTCCAGCAGCGCGTCTTCCACCGCGCGCGCTTCACTTTGCAACATGGCCAGCGCCAGCAAGGGCTTGAGCAGCGCGCCCAGCACCACCGATGCGGCGAACCAGCGCAGGACATCGGCGGTTGCACCGCCAGCCTCTGCACTGCCAAGCGCGACGTTCCCGCCGTTCCAGCCATACAGCAGCCACAGAAGCCCGGCTTGCAAAGTGATAGCCGCTATAACAACGATAGCTGCCAGCACAAGCCAGACAAGCGCTGCAAGCCAGAAAAGCTTCCAATCTCGACCGGTGTCGCTGGGGGGTGCCAGCCGCGCGCCGCAAGCGCCCAGCGCACGCCCCATCCACACCACCGGGTGCCAGCGCGCCGGGGGCTCACCGCACCACCGATCCACCGCCAGCGCCACCAGCACCGCCGTCGCCATGCACAGCACGCCCAGCGCGGCGTCCCAGGCGAGGGGATGGAGCCAGTCGCTGCGGAGCAAGGTTTCAGTCCTCGATGCCGCGCTGCGCGGGCACGCCGGCCTTGAACGCGTGCTTGATGAGCGTCATCTCGGTCACGGTGTCGGCCAATTCGATGATCTCCGGCGGGCAGCGGCGCCCCGTCAGCACCACATGCACTTCTTTGGGACGGTTGCGCAGCGTCTCCAGCACAGGCTCCAACGGCAGCCATCCATAGATCAGCGGGTAGGTGATTTCGTCGAGCACCACCATGAAAAATTCGTTCGACAGGATGGCGCTTTTGGCTTTTTCCCAGCCGTCACGGGCCAGTTGCGCACTGTGCTCCAGATCCTGGCTTTTCCAGCTAAAACCGTCGCCCAGCCCCTCGATCGGAATGCCGATCTGTTCGAACATGCGGTGTTCACCGAAGCGGGCAGTCGGCACCTTCATGAACTGGAAAATTTTCACAGCCTTGCCCCGGCCGTGGGCGCGCAGCGCCAGGCCAAAAGCCGCCGTGCTCTTGCCCTTGCCATCGCCGGTGTTGACGATGACCAGCCCGCGGCGTTCGCCTTCTGGTTTCTCGTAGCGCTTCTCGGTGGGGGCTTGTTCTATCTGCATGGTGTTGGACCTTCTTTCAGGTGGGTTGGGGTCACAGCGCTGCCAGTGCCGGCTGTGGGGAGTTGGAAGCCGTGCGGCGCGCCTGCCAGGCAGCGCCCGCGAGCGCCACCAGGGCCATGACCAGCAAGGCCACGATGCCCGCCATGCGTTCCACGGCGGTGGGCTCTTTGGCGAGGTCGGGGGCATCGCGCTCAGGTTGGCGCTCCAGCAAAACGCCCATGGCGGGCACGGCAGGTGTCGCTGGCGCCGCTTGAGCTTGCGGCGGCGGTGCGGCCAGGTCGACGGACGGCAGCGCGGGCTGTGCTGTCCGCGCCGCCTGCTGCGGTGACTGTTTCGGTGACTGCGGCGTGGCCACCGCCATGCCGGTGGGTGCGGTGCCTTGCACGGTTTGCTCCACCCAGCGGCGCACACCGGGCAGTTCGGCCGCAAGGGGCGCTGCGCGCGTCAGTTCCTGGTAGACCTGCGCGAGCTGCTTTTGCGTGTCGGCATCGGCCTGCCAGTAGCCTTGGCGCTGCGCCTGCACCAGCCGCTCCAGCGACTGGGCATAGGCCTGCGGATGCTCGCGCAGCCATTCGGGCAGCCCCAGCCGGTGCTTGTCGCGCACCAGCACGTCATAGAAGCTTTGCCAGTGGTCGCTGCGCACGGTATCGGGCGCCACGGCTTGCCAGCCCCACGCAAATTGCACGGCCTTGAGCACCTGCAGCGTGCCCGAATAGCCCTCGGCCTTTTGCGCCTGCAGCCAGCCGGGGTGCAGGTAGCGCGTCTGCATCTCCAGGGCGATGGCGCGCTGCGCGGTCTCGGTGGTGGCCTCGCCCACGTCCTGCAGCTGGGCCACCTGCAGCTCCAGCCCTTGCGGCCGGCCAGCCACACGGGCTGCGGCCGACAAGCCTCCCAGGTACTGAAACGGGTCGTCCGAGCTGACCATGCCATACAGGTGCGAGCTGCGCGACATGATGGCCGCGTCCGTGCGGCGCAGATGCGATCCCAGTGCCTGCGCGGCCGTGCCACTGGCAATGCCGGTGACCGGCTCGCCGTCCAGATAGGGCTGGCTCATGCGCTCCAGAAACATCTGGCCCAAGCGGGCATCGTTGGTCTGCAGACCGTCGCTTTGCACTGCATCCGAGATGCCGGTGCCGTACGCGCCCATGGCGTTGCCAAACGAACGCGCACGCGCCAGCTGATCGGCCTGCGCCTGGGGCACGCCCTTTTGCTGTAGTTCGCGGCGGATCTGCTCGGTGTTGCGAGCAATCACATTGCCTGGCTCGGCCGTGGCGGCCTGGGCCACCGCGCGGTCCAGCAGCGCCATGAGCGCCGGGAACTGGTCGCGGTAAGAACCAGTGACGCTCATGAGCACGTCGACGCGCGGGCGCTTAAGTTCATCGGCCGCGATGGTCTCCACACGAGAGGGCCGGCCCGAGTCGTCCCACACCGGGCGCATGCCCAGTGCAACCAGGGCCTGTGCCTCCATGATGCCCTGGTGCCGCAGCGTTTCGCCCGCCCACAACGACAGCGCCAAACGCTGCGGGGCCTCGCCGCCGTGGCGCGCCTGGAAGTCCTTGAACCAGTCGTTGAACAACGTCTGGGCCACGGCGTAGGCCTGGCGTGTGGGCAGGCGGCTCGGGTCCAGCCCGGTGAGGTTGCGGCCCGTGGGCAGGCTCTCGGGATTGCGGATCGGGTCGCCGCCGTACGCCGCAGCAAGAAAACGCCCCTCCAGCGCGGCCAGTAAGCCAGGCATCTCGCCTTCGGTGGCCAGCAGGCGCTCCAACTCTTGGGCGCGCAGGGCCAGCTGCAGCAGCGCAGGCGTGTCGATGGGCCTGCGGGCGGCGCGATTGGGAACGTGGTCCTGTGCGCGCACGACGTCGGCTGCGTCGGTTGCCATCGCTTGCGAGCCCAGCGCGGGGCGCAGATCCAGCACGCTGGCGGCCTGGGCGTCTTGCAGGGCCAACGCCAGCCAGCGCGCAGGGCGCGCAGCCAGCACCGTGTCGTGCTTGATCAGGAACGCCTCGTCGATGTCCTCGCCCAGTGCGTCGATCAGCGGCTTGCGCAGTGCTTGCAGGATGATTTCGCGCCGCTGCTCGGGTGCGGGCACGCGGCCGAATACCGCCAACCCCTTGGGCTGCGAGCTCTGCGCCAGCTGGTCCAGGTAAGGGTGCAGGATCTCCAGAAACCCGGTGAAATCCGCCGCGATGCGCTCGGCGCTCCAGCCCAGGTCGCGGTGCAGCTGGTGCTCCACAAACTGCGCCACCAGCTCCTTTTCAAGCGCACGGCGCGTGGGGCCGTCGTCCACCGTTTCCCACTCATGCATCACCTCGTGCATGC
>JBBSRE010000254.1:0-4776 GCA_038243365.1 Burkholderiales bacterium
ATGGCCGCGGCGGCCTGGTTGTTCAGGGCGTCGGATGCCGGCGTGCCGGCAGCGTTCGGTGTAGCGGCTTCGGCTTCCTTGCCGCCAAACAATTTTTCACCGGCTTCCTTGATAAAGCTGAAAAGACCCATGGTGCGCTCCTTGTATTCGTTAGTCGTAAAAGAGTCCGCTGCCTGCCATCAAACACGGGCCGCAGCGGGAATCGACCTGAACCTTATCCGCGCAGGCAGAGTCGCCGCGTGGGACGATGCCGCGAAACTTGGCGCCGCTGAGACCGCGCCTGTCACTTTTGCAGCCTTGAGGCGACGGGCGCGGGCGGAAACTCCGCATAATTCCCGGCATGACTTTTCTAGCCATCGACGTCGGCAACACGCGCCTGAAATGGGCGTTGTATGACGCGCCGCAGCCCGGTGCAGCCCTGCTGGCGCAGGGAGCCGAGTTTCTCGACAACATCGAACGCTTGGCCGAGGGCGCGTGGGCCACGCTGCCCGCGCCTACGCGCATGCTGGGATGCGTGGTGGCGGGCGACGCGGTCAAACGCCGCGTGCAAGAACAAATGGAGCTGTGGGACGTTCCTTCGCAATGGGTGGTGTCAGACGCCGAAGAAGCGGGGCTGGTGAACGGTTATGACCACCCGACGCGCCTGGGCTGTGATCGTTGGGTGGCCATGATCGGCGCTCGCCACCGGGTGCTGAGGCAGGGCCCGGCGCGCCCGCTCATCGTGGTGATGGTAGGCACGGCCGTGACGGTGGAAGCCATCGACGCGCAGGGTCGCTTTCTCGGCGGCTTGATCCTGCCCGGGCACGGCATCATGCTGCGCGCGCTTGAATCAGGCACTGCGGGCTTGCATGTGCCGACCGGCGAGGTGTGCCTGTTTCCCACCAACACCAGCGACGCACTGACCAGCGGCGGTACCTACGCAATCGCCGGAGCCGTAGAGCGCATGGTGCAGCATCTCCGCACTCACAGCGGTACCGAACCCGCCTGCATGATGACTGGTGGTGCCGGCTGGAAAATGGCACCCAGTATGGGGCGGCCGTTCGAATTGGTCGACAACCTGATTTTTGACGGTCTGCTGGAAATCGCGGCCAATCGCGTCGCGCCCTGACTGGTCGTGCTGTGTCGGCACGTCACTGCGCCGTGCTGGAATCCTGAACCCTCGCCGCGTGCCACAAGCGGCGACTGATGTCATCCGCGGATCAGCCCATCCCCGCTTCCGTCTTCCAGTTCCGCGCGCGCCATGTCCACGTCCAGTCGCTCCAAGGCATCCAGCGGCTCGCAGGCCGCGGCCTGCTGGTACAGCGCGGTGGCCTCAGCCATTTTTCGATTGCCTTCCAGCATCACCAGCGCTTTTGCGTATTCGACCATGGCGATCGCCGAACCCGGGTTCAACCGCAGCGCTTCCTGGAACATCTGCAAACCCTTGTCTTTTCGGACGCCATAAGTCATGCCGCCGATCAGCGCACCCACCTTGTCGATGACCTCTGCGTGGAACGCGCCCAGGGCGATGTGGGCGTCCGCGTGCGCCGGCGACAGCGCAATGGTTTTCTCCAGTGATTCACGGATTTTGCTGCCCAGCCCTTGGGCCAGCGCCTTGGCTACGCTGATACCTTGGCTGTAGCGGCCCATGGCGTAGGCGTAGCAGTACCAAGCGTTGGGATTGTCAGGCTCTGCGCGTGCCTGTGCTTGCGCTTGCTCGGCGACCTGCGTGAAAAGCTCCAGGCGGGTCTTTTCTTTTTTCTCCAGATAAGTGGCGTGAATGGCGATGGCTTTGTTGGCGGCCGTGATGCCCGCGCCGCCCGCCTTCAGCCCGGCCTCGGCTGCCTCCTGAAACTGGCCGTTATGAAAGTGCACCCAGGCTTGCAGCACCCCAGGATCCTGAGGCAGCGGTTCGGCGTCGCCGGTGTGCAGGCGCGCCCACTGCTGTGTCAATAGGGCGGCATCGAAGGTGTAGCAGCCCGCCGGGGGTAAAGGGGTCCATGTCGACATGGTTGTTGTCTCCGTTGTCTTTTTCTTGTCAGTTGGTCTGTGTCGGCGCAGCGTGCCTTGCCATCTATCCCGCGCAAGACTTTCGCCCGGGTGCTGCGAACCACGGTCGATTGGCCGCTGTGAAATCACTGTAACCTGCCCCTTGACCGGCGTTATTGCTGCAGCGCAACAAGTAGGCGACTTGCAGGGCGGGTGAGGGATGAATGGTGGCGCATCCTTTGTCGACATCGAGCGGCTGCGTCAGGCTGCGATTTGAGATTGCTTGCGTGGAGGCATCGCTTACATTTTTCAAGTAGCGACAAGGCGCGCGCGCGGCACCGGAGTGCGCAGTGCGCGTTGCGATAATCGCCCCAATCTCCCTCACTCTTTCTTGAGCTCATGATTCTCGTCACTGGCGGCGCCGGTTTTATCGGCGCCAACTTCGTACTCGACTGGCTGGCCTGCAGTGACGAGCCTGTTCTCAACCTCGACAAGCTCACTTATGCGGGCAACCGTGGCAACCTCGCGCCTTTGGACGGGGATGCGCGCCATGTGTTCGTCCAAGGCGACATTGGCGACAGCGCGCTCATCGAGCGCCTGCTCAATGAGCACCAGCCGCGCGCCGTCGTGAACTTCGCGGCAGAGTCGCACGTAGACCGCTCCATCCACGGTCCTGAGGATTTCATCCAGACCAACATCGTTGGAACTTTCAGGCTTTTGCAGGCTGTACGTCAATACTGGCAAGCGCTGCCAGCTATCGAAAAAGAAGCGTTCCGGTTCCTGCACGTCAGCACCGACGAGGTCTACGGCACGCTTGCCCCCGATGCGCCTGCGTTTACTGAAACCCACGCCACCGAGCCCAACAGCCCTTATTCGGCCAGCAAGGCCGCCAGCGACCACCTGGTGCGCGCCTGGCACCACACCTACGGCCTGCCGGTGCTCACCACCAACTGCAGCAACAACTACGGCCCGCTGCATTTCCCCGAAAAACTCATCCCGCTGATGATCGTCAATGCGCTCGCCGGCAAGTCTCTGCCGGTGTACGGCGATGGCATGCAGGTGCGCGATTGGCTCTACGTCGCTGACCACTGCAGCGCCATCCGCCGCGTGCTGGACGCGGGGAAAACTGGGGAGACCTACAACGTCGGCGGCTGGAATGAAATGCCCAACCTCGACATCGTGCACACCGTCTGCCGCTTGCTCGATGAACTGCGTCCACGCCAGGATGCCAAACCCTACGCCGAGCAGATCACCTATGTGCAAGACCGCCCTGGCCACGACCGCCGCTACGCCATCGACGCCCGCAAGATCGAGCGTGAGCTCGGTTGGAAGCCGGCAGAGACGTTTGAGACCGGTATCCGCAAGACCGTGCAGTGGTATTTGGACAATCCTGAGTGGGTGGAGAGCGTTCAGACCGGGGTGTACCGCGACTGGGTCCAGACACAGTACACGTGACGTTTTCACAAACCAATACCCATGTGATAATACAGCGCCATATGACACGCAGGAGCGCACCATGACCACCACCGCCCGGCTTTTCATGAGCGGCCGCAGCCAGGCCATTCGTCTGCCGGCGCGCTTGCGGTTGGATGCCAGCGAAGTGCGCATCGAGCGCGTGGGAAATGCGCTTTGGGTGCAGCCCGAGCCGGCGGTGAACGAGAGCCCGGCGGATTGGCTTGCCGGTTTCTATGCTTCCTCCGAGATGCTGCCCGAGGAGTTCTTGCAAGATCGTGCAGACCCCGCGCCCCAAGAGCGCGACTGGACCTGATGGCGCATCGCTCCCCACCTCATGCGCCGCACACTTGACACCAACATTTGCAGCTATGTGCTGCGCCGCCATCCGGCTGCCATGCTGGAACGCTTTGCCGGCTTGGCGCGCGATCAGCTGTGGCTATCGGCGATCGTCGCTGCCGAGCTGCGCTTCGGCGCGGCCAAGCTGGCGTCGCCCCGTTTTTCATCGGCTGTTGAGGCGTGGCTTGCCGGTTTTGATGTGCAGCCCTGGCCGCTGGCTGCCACGCCGCACTATGCGCGGGCGCGCGCCGCACTGGAGCGCGCGGGAAAACCCATAGGTGGCATGGATCTGATGATTGCCAGCCACGCCATGGCGGAAGACTCCGTAGTGGTGACCAACAACGCTCGCGAATTTTTGCGCGTTCCCGGGCTCGCTGTGGAGGAATGGGCGCTGTGACAGCTTTGAAAATTGTTCTTTTCGGTAAAAACGGGCAGGTCGGCTGGGAACTGCAGCGCAGCCTGTCGGTGTTGGGAGACGTCACCGCACTCGACTTTGACAGCAAGGGCCACTGCGGCGACTTTGCCAACCCAGTAGGCGTTGCAGAAACCGTTAGGCAATTGCGGCCTGACGTCGTCGTCAACGCCGCAGCCCACACCGCCGTGGACAAGGCCGAGAGCGAGCCTGAGCTCGCCCAAACACTCAACGCCACCACCCCGGGCTTGCTGGCCGAAGAGGCCGCACGGCTGGGCGCCTTGCTGGTGCACTACAGCACCGACTACGTGTTTGATGGCAGCGGCACTCGCCCTTGGGTGGAGACCGACGTTCCCGCTCCGCTCAGTGTCTACGGCCAAACCAAACTGGAAGGCGAGCAGCGCATCCAGCAATCCGGCTGTCAGCACCTCATTCTGCGCACCAGCTGGGTTTACGCGGCGCGCGGCGGCAACTTTGCCAAGACCATGCTGCGCCTCGCCCAGGAGCGAGAGCGCCTCACCGTCATTGACGACCAATGGGGGGCGCCCACCGGCGCTGACCTGTTGGCCGACGTCACTGCCCACGCCATCCGCCACCTGCAAACA
>JBBSRE010000255.1:0-4755 GCA_038243365.1 Burkholderiales bacterium
CGGCGATGGATGCCACGTTGATGATGCTGCCGCTCTTGCGCTCGATCATGCTGCGCTTGGCGATCTGCTGGCTCAGTAGAAAGTAGCCGCGCACATTGAGGTTCATCACTTTGTCCCACGCTGCTACTGGGTGGTCTTCGGCCGGCGCGCCCCAGGCGGCGCCGGCGTTGTTGACCAGAATGTCCACGTCGCCCATGCGCTGCAGCGTTTCGTCCGTCAGGCGGCGCACGTCAGCTTCGTCTGCGCAGTCGGCGGCAATCCAGCGGGCATCGATGCCGGCGGACTGCAGCTTGGCAGTGGCCTCTTCCAGATCGCCGGCCTTGCGCGATGTGATCATGACGCGGGCGCCGGCTTCGCCCAGTGCCTGCGCCAATTGCAAACCCAGGCCGCGGCTGCCGCCCGTGATCAGGGCCGTCTTGCCAGAGAGGTCAAATAGTTGCTGGATGGTGCGGGGGGTCATGCGGAGTCTCCGGGCTGTAGTGGCGTGCAATCGGCACAGAGGTGCTCGGAGGCGCCTCGGTGCTCTTACGCGCCATTCTGCGACGCAGACCGGCACACCGGTGTCACGCGTGCGATTGGCCTGCGCCGCGCCGCGCCGCGCCGCGCGCCCAGAGTCAGCGAAAAGCTTGCGACAGGCGCAGCGGACGCCGCCTGGCACCCGCTGCGCGGGCTTGGGGGAGCCGCGTCGCCGGACCCTTGCGATCACGATCACGATCACCACGATCACGATATTGCAGGGCCCATCGTTCCACCGTGTAGAACGAAAGCGCGGCCAGCGCTATCGACACGAAAAGAGTCAAGACCACCACCACCGGCCACGAATAATCGGCGCGAAAGTACCGGACGACCGGGTAGTGCCACAGGTAGATGCCGTAGGAAAGCGTGCCCAGCCGGACCAGCGCCGGCGCGCTGAGCATGTCGTACACCACGCCCGCGCGTTGCTGCGCCGCCACCAGCAGCACCATGGTCGCCAGCTCCACGAGGGTGATGCCCCAGACCATGGCGCCTTGGTTGTCCCAGCCCAACCCCATGAGGAGCGGAATCGACAACGGCAGCCATAGGGCGTGGTGCATGCGTTCTTGCAGCCAGGTGATGAAGTCAGGCTTTTCGATCACCAGTGCGGCCAACAGGCTGCCGGCGATCAGCCCCGAGGCGCGGGTGTCAAAGCGAAAGAAAATCTCGTAGAACTGCTGGCCCTGCGCCACCCACAGCACGCGCCAGAGCCAGCTCGCCAGATACAGCAACGCTACCGGCCGCCACAGCGCCCCCCTCGCAGAGAAGCGCACCAGCAGCATCAAGAGCGGCGGCCAGACCAGGTAGAAATGCTCTTCCACAGACAGCGACCACATGTGAAGCAGCGTTCCGGGACTGTCGAAGAAGGCGATGCCGTAGTCGGCCAAATAAAGCAGCGATACCCAGGCGTCCTGCGTCACGTCGTCCAGACCCGGCCAGAGTAGCGGGGCCAGCACCACATACGCGCCGAGGAACAGCGCGAGCGCAGGCATAAGCCGCAAGAATCGCCTGCGGTAAAAACGCCAGTAGCCAAGTGCGCCCGTTGATGCGCGCTCCATCAGCAATAGCGACGTGATAAGAAAGCCGCTGAGGACAAAAAAGAGATCGACGCCCAAAAAAGCGCCGCCAAAAAGCGGCACATGGGCATGCGAGAAGATCACCAACAAAATGGCCACCCCGCGAAGCCCATCGAGGGCGGGGTTGTAACCGAGCTTGTATTCCGTCGAGACCAATTGCACCCACTCCTTTTGCCTGTCTTCGCGCCGCGCTGAAGCTGCGGTGCGCCCGATATTGAGTCCAAGGGTTTATACCGATGGAGGCGCGATTCTAGGGGCGCCCAACGCACGTGGCGCTCCGAGATGCAGGCAAAGGGTAATGGCCTACAAGCCGCTGCAGCGGACGTTCGGCCGTCGGCCGGCTGGACGCCCGCCGTCAACTCCTGTTAAGTGATTCAGTGCCGCTGTCGGTGGGTCTGCACAGTGCACAGCTGGGCGGGGGCGGGGGCACGCGGGAAAAGGGGAAAAGGGAAAGGGGAAAACTGAAAGTCGCAGCTGAACTACCGTTTCGAGGAGCCTCCGTGCCTGCGGCCCCATGAAAAAAGCCGTGCGACGCGCTCATAAAGCGGGTCGCACGGCCCTTTGAGGGCCTTCTCTGAAGCCCTGCGGATACGGTGTGGTCAGGAGAAGGCGGCCTACCTGCCGCCGTGCTTACTTTTTCTTCTCTTTGCCGCGCGGCATCACCGCCGTCATCGGCGCCATGGGTCGGTCGGTGCCGCCTGTTTTAGGCACCGAGTTGTCCTTCTTGGGCTTCTTTGCCATCTTTTCGCTGCGCTGCTCTTTTGCCATACAAGCTCCGTGAGTGATTGAGTGATCGGGTAGACATGAGTCCGATGCGGACCCGAGGGGGCCGATGGTAGGCCCAAACACTCGGCGCGCAGCAAAGGAAAATCAAGACTTTGGTCGAATCAGCTGAGTCTTCGCAATCGCAGCGCTCAAAACGCTTCTTCCGCAAGCTCAGCGCACGTCATGTCGCGCTCGTTCACCACGTTCAGCCAGGCACCTATCTTGGGCAGTTCGTAGTGGAAAAAATAGCGCATCGCCCCCATCCGCCCCTGGTTTGCATTCAGCGTTAACTGCGGGTCTGCCGGCAGCACGATGACCGCGATGTCCAGCCAGATCCACGCCAGTACCGTGTGGCCAAACGCCTGCATGTAGGGCACTGCGTTGGCAAGCGCTTCGGCCGGATCGCCGCTTGCCCATGCGGCCTGCGTGGCCTGAGCCACCTGATGCAGCGCGTCTCCCAGCTGTCCGGCGTAGCGCGATAGCTCCGGTATTTGCGCGGCTCGCGTGGCAGTGTCCGACATGCGCGCACGCAGCAATTCCAGGCCGCTGCCGCCCTCCATCAATACCTTTCGGCCCAGCAGGTCGGCCGCCTGGATACCGTGCGTGCCTTCGTGAATCATGTTCAAGCGGTTGTCGCGCCAGTATTGCTCCACCGGAAAGTCACGGGTGTAACCATAGCCGCCGTGGATCTGAATCGCCAGACTGTTGGCTTCCAGACACCATTCGCTGGGCCAGCTTTTGGCGATGGGGGTGAGCACTTCCAGCAGCAACCGTGCCTCGTTGGCAGCATCCGGCGCGCCGGTGTGCGCTTCGTCCACCAGCCGGGCGCAGTAGAGGTTGAGCGCGAGGGCGCCCTCGCCATAGCTTTTCTGGGCTAGCAGCATGCGGCGCACGTCGGCGTGTTCAATGATGCGCACTTGGGGCCGGGCTACGTCCTTCGCCACGGCATTGGTGGCGCTGGCACTCTTTTGCACTGCCCTGCCCTGGGGTCGATTCTTGGCATAGTCAAGGCTGGCGTAGTAGCCGGCCAAACCGAGCAGCGTGGCCGCCATGCCAATGCCGATGCGCGCCTCATTCATCATGTGGAACATGCACGCCAGTCCCTTGCCGGGCTCGCCCACCAGGTAACCCACTGCACCCGCGCGGCCGTCCACCGGGTACTTGCCTTCGCCAAAATTGAGCAGCGTGTTGGTGGTGCCGCGCCAGCCCAGCTTGTGGTTCAGGCCGGCCAGGGCCACGTCGTTGCGCACGCCGGTGAGCTGACCATCGGCACCCACCATCTTCTTGGGCACGATGAAGAGCGAAATACCGCGTGTGCCGGGCACCAGCTTGCCATCGGGGCCGGGGATCTTGGCCAGTACCAGGTGCACGATGTTCTCCGTCAGCTCGTGTTCACCCGCCGAAATCCACATCTTGTTGCCGGTGAGGCGGTAGCGCGGGCCCAGCGGGTCATTCTGAAATTCGTCGCCATCCGCCACCGCGCGGGTCGCCACATCACTCAGGGACGAGCCCGCCTGCGGCTCGGACAGGCACATGGTTCCCGAAAAGCGGCCGGAAAACTCGTTCAGCGCAAACACCTGCTTCTGCAGATCGGTGCCGTGCACCATGAGCAGATTGGCGTTGCCTACGGTGAGCAGGCCGGAGCCCATGCTCACCGACGCGAGTGCAAAGAAGCTGTTGGCCGCTGCCTCCACGGTATAGGGGAGCTGCATGCCGCCGACGTCGTAATCCTGCGCCGCGCTGAGCATGCCCGAGGCTGCGTAGGCTTTCTGCGCATCGTGCGTGCATTGCGGCAGGATGACTGTCTCGCCATCGAAATGCGGTTCCTGCGTGTCCACGGTGCGGTTGAATGGAGCGTATTTCTCCCGCGCGATGCGCTCGCAGGTGTCAAACACTGCATCAAAGGTTTCTTTGGAGTGGTCTGCAAAACGCTCACGCTCGGACAGCGTGTCGGCGTGCAGCCAGTCGTAGAGCAAAAAATCGAGTGTGGGGCGCAGGCTCATGATTTCGCTTTCAAAATGGCGTGTAGCGCATACGCAGTGCGCGCTAGCCGCAATCAATTTGATAAAAAAACCGGGCGCGCGGCCCGGTTTGTCTAGGTGGGTCGCGCCGCAACACCCACAAAGGACGCCGCAGCAGCGCGTGTTCAGAGCACTTCAAAAATGCCCGCGGCGCCCATTCCGCCGCCGATGCACATGGTCACGCAGACCTTCTTGGCGCCGCGGCGCTTGCCTTCAATGAGGGCGTGGCCGGTGAGGCGCTGGCCGCTCACACCGTAAGGGTGACCAAGGGCAATGGCGCCGCCGTCCACGTTCAGGCGGTCCGCGGGGATGCCCAGCTTGTCGCGGCAGTACAGCACCTGTACGGCAAAGGCTTCGTTCAACTCCCACAGGTCAATGTC
>JBBSRE010000256.1:0-4730 GCA_038243365.1 Burkholderiales bacterium
CAGTGCAGCGGCGATCTCCGGCAGCAGTTCAGAGAGGTCCCGCGTGATGGCGCTGATGCGTGCCGCCTTCTCGGCGTAGGCCGCATCGTGCTGCAAGTGGTGGCCATATTCTTTGACGGTGACACCGCAGCCCGAAGCGTTCATCACGAGGCACTCCACCGCGCCGCTTTCCACCAAGGGCCACCACGCATCAATGTTGGCGCGCATTTCGGCGCGACCACCGTCCTGGTCGTTCAAGTGGAATTTGACCGCGCCGCAGCAGCCAGCCTTGGGTGCTATCACGGTCTCGATGCCCACCGCATCCAGCACGCGCGCCGTAGCGCTGTTGATGCCCGGCATCATGCTGGGCTGCACGCAGCCGGCCAGCATCAGCACCTTGCGGGTGCGTTCGCGCGTCGGCCAGGCGCCAGCGTCTTCTTGGGCAGGCACCTTGGCGCGCAGGGTTTCCGGCAGCAGGCCGCGCACCGCCTGGCCGACCTTCATGGCCGGGCCGAACAGCGGCGAAGGCAGACCTTCTTTGAGCGCCCAGCGCACGCTGCGGTCTGCCAGCGGACGCGGCACTTTTTCGTCCACGATCTTGCGGCCGATGTCGATGAGGTTGCCGTATTGCACGCCGCTTGGGCAGGTGGTCTCGCAGTTGCGGCAGGTCAGGCAGCGGTCCAGGTGCAGCTGCGTGGAGCGGGTGGGCTCGGCGCCTTCCAGCACCTGTTTCATCAAATAAATGCGACCGCGTGGGCTGTCGAGCTCATCTCCCAGCAACTGGTAAGTGGGGCAGGTGGCGAGACAAAAACCGCAATGAACGCATTTGCGCAGGATGGCCTCGGCCTCCTGGCCTTCAGGTGTGCCGACGAATTCAGGAGCGAGTTGAGTTTGCATGGGGCGTACCGGGGACGTGAAACCGAATTCAGGGGTGCTGCTCGGGCTGCCGTGCGGGCACGCGATCAGTGCGACTGAGTATCAAGCGCAGGCGCGTGCGGTCAAGCCACAACGGGGGCACTGCCAGTGTCAGCAGCACCAGCGCCAACGGCAGAACAAAAACAAAACCAACGTACTTGAAACCTGCTGCGCCCGCCACACCGCCGAGCAGAAACATCCCCAGCAGGCTCGCATACAGACGCAGGCGCAGCGGGTCGGCCCGCACCTGCTCTGCCGACGGTGTGCTGCTGCGATTGCAATAGAGCAGCTTGCCCAGCTCGATCCCCAGGTCGGTCACGATTCCAGTCATGTGGGTGGTCCGGATTACCGATGACGACATTTTGCTGACTGTCGCGTTCTGCAAACCCATCATGAAGGACAGCAGCAGCACCGTGGCGGGCACTGCAAACGGAGTGCGCCAGTCGAGCGTAACCGCGCCAACAAGGCCAAACACCAGCATCAGCAACGCGACCAGGAGCAGCGGGAGCGCGTAACGGCTGTGCAGCCGGTGCTGACGCGCCCAGTTCACCAAAATGGCCGTGAGCGCCGCCCCGCAGATGAAGGCGAGCAAAGCGCCGACAGCGCTCAGCACAAGCACGGTGTTGCCGAGGACCATGCTGTCCGCAAGCATCGAGACAAAACCGGTCATGTGCGAGGTGTAGAGGCGGACGACCAAAAACCCACCGGCATTGATGGCACCCGCATTGAACGCCAGCAAAAGCCCCAAGCGCCAGTTGCTGCTGTCGGTGCGATGCTGGTCCGTCAACCGGCGAAAGCGGCGCACGCGTGATTACCCGCCCAGGCGACGAGAGGCAAACACACCTGCCGGATCAAAGGCGTGGCGCAGCCGCTCGTGAATCGCCTTTAACGCAGGTGGCAATGCATCAAATAGTCCCGCAGCGCTTTCCCTTTCTGCGCTGGCAGCTATGAATAGCGAAGCGCTGCCGCCTGCCTGTTGTGCAAGTGCGTGAAGCGCCGACGCGTGTTCCATGCCCGCCTGCACCCAGCGCAGGCCGCCGTGCCATTCCATCAGCGGCGCAGGCAAGCCCGCGGGTAATGCCAGAACCGGCGCACTTTGCGGCAATGAGAGTCGCCAGAGTGCGTGCTGCGGCGCACACGCCATGAACCATGGCAGGCGCTGCTCGCGGCACGCCTGCCAGTCGGGAGCCACGTCGGCGTTCACCTTGCGCACGCCGCCCATGGTTTTACAGGCGGCTTCCACAGCGGCGACGGCGCCGCGCAGGCGTACATACAGGGAGCCTCGGCCATCGTCCTGCACCCAGCAGCTGGCGTTGAGTGGCAACGGCTGGCCGCCCCAGGCGTTCAGCCTGTCCAGCGCTTCGGCTTGATCGCATGTGAAGTGCAACGTCGCTTCCGCGGGAGCGATCGGCAATACCTTCAAGCTGATGTCGGTCAGCACGCCCAGCGTGCCCCAGCTTCCGGTGACCAGACGCGAGACGTCGTAGCCGGCCACGTTCTTCATGACCTGGCCGCCAAACACCAGTGCTTCGCCGTTACCGTTGATCATGGACGCGCCGAGCATGAAGTCGCGCACCGCCCCCACGCTGGCGCGCGCCGGGCCGGAGAGGCCCGCCGCCACCATGCCGCCCACAGTGGCGCCAGGGCCGAGATGCGGCGGCTCGAAAGGCAGGCACTGGTGCTGCTCGGCCAACGCGGCTTCCAGTTCAGCGAGTGGCGTGCCGGCGCGCGCGGTGATGACAAGTTCGCTGGGTTCGTAGCTGGTGATTCCCGCATAAGCGCGTGTGTCGAGCAGCTCGGCTTTGGTTGCAGCGCTGGCATGAGCGGGGCCACCGGCCAGCGCGTCCTTGCTGCCACCGCCCCGGATGCGCAAGCGCGTGCCGTCAGCGCCAGCCGCGCGTACTCGTTCGATGAGGGAAGTGAGGGCGCTGTGCATGGAAGGCATGGTACGCGCGAGGCCAGCGCAAGCGCGTGAATGTCGGCATGCGCAGCGTGAAGTGAGCGGTGGTGCGAGAGGTGAAGGAGGTGAAGGAGGTGAAGTTAGTGGCTTTGCGAGCACGAGCACCAAGCACGCCCCACGCTGACATTGAGGAGTCGCGCTGCCCGCCTCTGTTCTTAATTGCTCACCGTCTTGCTGGCGGCCTTCGATTGGCTTTTTACTTTGGGCGGTTTGCGCAAGAACGCCAGTAATCGCCGCTCGGCGGCGCTCAAGCCTCGCGGCGTGGCTGCGCCGCCGATGCGCTCCCAGATGCGTTGCATGTCCGGCCCGGCGTCGGACGACAGGCGGCTGCCCAAATCGAGTACGGCCGGGTGCACATAGGACTTCTTGCAGACCGCCGGCGTGTTGCCAAGCTGGCGCGCCACTTCCACCAGGATGCTTTTGGCCGTCACCATTTGCCGCTCGGTTCCGGGCGGCTGGTGGCTGGCCAGCCGGGTCAGCTCCAATGCCTGCGCGGTGCCGTGCCAGGTGCGGAAATCCTTGGCGGTGAAATGCCCGTCGGCATCGTCGTTGTAGCCGGCAGCACCCGTCTTACGCCGGGGCTTTGAAATCTCGCGCAAGTAGTCGTTCACATCGGTCGAGCCAATGCTGTGTCGCGCGCCGTCTTCATCTTCGTACTGAAACAGCTCTTGACCTGGAAGTTGCTGGCAGCGCCGCACCACCTGCGCAATGCGCGGGTCGTCAAGTGTGGCGTTCTGCTCGACGCCACTCTTGCCGCGAAAGCGCAGTTTCAGCGTGCTGCCACGCACGTCGGCGTGGCGGGTTTTCAAGGTCGTCAGACCATAGGAGCGGTTGGTGACTGCGTATTCCTCGTTGCCCACGCGGATGTAGGTGGTGTCCAGCAGGCGCACCAGCGCCGCCAGCACCACGGTGCGTGCCAGTGGCTTACCTCGTTTGGGCTTCAGGTCCTGGGTTACGCGGCTGCGGATGCGTGGCAGCGCCTGCCCAAAGGCGCGCATGCGCTCAAACTTGCTCTCGTCGCGCACCCGGCGCCACTCGGCGTGGTAGCGGTACTGCAGGCGCCCGCGGGCATCGCGTCCGGTGGCCTGGAGATGGCCGTTGGCAAGCGGGCAGATCCACACGTCTTCATAGGCGGGCGGAATGGCCAGCTTGGCGATGCGGTCGATCTCGGCAGCATCGCGCAGCGCGCTGCCGTCGACTTGCTGGTACTCGAACACGTCACCGCTGCTCGTGCG
The DNA here is from genome assembly GCA_038243365.1 of Burkholderiales bacterium. Taxonomy (GTDB): domain Bacteria; phylum Pseudomonadota; class Gammaproteobacteria; order Burkholderiales; family Burkholderiaceae_C; genus Simplicispira. The sequence goes on from JBBSRE010000256.1 coordinate 4,090, forward strand.
GCGAAGGCCCGGCATCTCACCACTGACATACACCAAGCCGCCCGGCAAGCGCTCGCCGGGCGTGCGTTCGATGGATGCGTCGGCGTCAGCGGGGGCGGCGTGTGAAGTCAAGGAAATGGGAAAGAAATGCGTGGACAAACCGGTTAGGCGCGCGCAATGCACGTCAAAGCCAGGCAGCCATCAAACCCCAGCGTGCAGGCCACGCCTGTAGGCAGGCATCCGCTCCGTCGGTGGGTGTCGGTCGTGGCTTGTCGTTCACCGTCATACCAATCATGGTGAAGTGCCCGTTGATCATGGACGCACCCAACATGAAGCCGCGCACCGCGCCCACACTGGCGCGCTTCGTGCCATCTGAGGTCTGACCCCAAACAATGAAGCAGCTTAGGGCGTGCGCTCCATGATTCGCCGCACCTGCCCTTCGGCTTTGAGCTGCTTGAACGCGTCCTGCGTGCGCTGCACCGTTGCCGGGGGCGTGGGAAGGCTGTAGGTCATGTACAGGCCGGTAGAGGCTTCTTCCAGCGTGAGCACGCGCACGAGGTTGGCGCAGTCGAAGCCAGTCTGCTGGCAAAGGGAAGTGGCGTCGTCCGTGGTCAAGGGCACCAGGTCCACCTGGCCTCGCAGTAGTTTCTGGAAGTTGTCGA
>JBBSRE010000257.1:0-4725 GCA_038243365.1 Burkholderiales bacterium
CCTTGCTCGAAGCGCCGGTCTGGATGTGGCATTGGGCGCGCCCGGACCATCCTGCCATCGACTGGCACCGGCTGGCCCGAATGCCGCTCTCAGATGCGGCGCGCGAGCGCAAATGGCAGGCGTTGCAGTGCCACCAGTCCCAACTGGCGCCGCGCGGCGCGCAGGAGCCGGTGGTCGACGCCGCGTTGCAGGCGCGTACGCGCTGGCCTTTTGAGTGCTTTTTCACCCCATGAGCGTTTCCTTAGTCCGCCGCACAGTCGAAGACGAGTCGCATTCGAACGTGATCGACCGCAGCCATTTCGACGGCATGTATTCCGAGTCCGATGATCCCTGGCACATGCGCGCCAGCTGGTACGAAGAGCGCAAACGCGCCGTGTTGTTGGCCAGCCTGCCTACGGCGCGCTTTGCCAGCGCCTACGAACCCGGCTGCGCCGCCGGCGACCTGACACTACCGCTGTCGCGGCGCTGCCAGCGCCTGCTCGCTTCGGACGGCAGCGAGCGCGCGGTGGAGCAGACCCGCCAGCGCCTGGCCACCAAAAAGAACGTCACGGTGGTGCAGGCGTGGTTGCCAGACGAGTGGCCGGAAGGCACGTTCGATCTGATCGTGCTGAGTGAATTTCTGTATTACCTCTCGCTGCCTGCGCTGGACAGGCTACTGGAGCGCGTGCTGGAGGCCAAGACCGTGGATGGCGTGGTGGTGGCCTGCCACTGGCGCGCGCCTATCGATGGCTGCGCCTTGACAGGTGATGCGCTGCACCAGCGCCTGCATGCCCGGCTGCGCATGCCGCGCGTCGCGCGCTACCTTGATGAAGACTTCTGCCTCGAAGTCTGGCAGGACAGGGCATTCAGCGCTGCGCAGCGGGAGTCGCGCCGCTGAGCAGCATGGATCGGCTTGAATCGCGACCAGAAGAGCACCCACACTCAGCAGGCACTTGTCGAGTGACGAGCATCCCGCCGCGCTTGAGCCGACTACGGTCACTGTTGCTCGACTGGTGCATGTGAGATGTGTTTTCTGACCTCGGACAAAACAGGCAGCGGCGCCACTGCGCCGTAACCCTGCGTGCTCAGGGCCGCTGCGATGTTGGCTGCACGCGCCGCCTGGGGCAGCGAATCACCGGCTGCCAAGCGCGCTATGAGTGCTCCGGCATAGCAATCGCCCGCGCCTGTCGCATCGACCGGCGCTACCGCATGAGGTGGGATGTGGTGCAGACCATCACCGGCCGAAACCAGGCTTCCTTGTGGGCCCAGCTTCAACGCCACCATCCTGGCACCTTGCGAGTGGGACCAGTCAATGATCGCTTCAGGTTGTGTCAGCCCGGTCAGTGCCGCCACCTCGTCAATGCTAGGAAAAAACAGCTCGCAATGGGCCAGCGTGGCGCGCGCGATGGCCAGCGCACGGGGCGCTGGCCACAGCGAAGCACGGAAATTGAGGTCGTAACTCACTTTCGTTCCAGCGGCGCCGGCGCGGGCAATGGCTTCGAAAACGGTGTCGCAGGCGGAACCGCTGATGGCTTGGGAAATCCCTGAACAGTGCAGCCACTGCGCACTTTCGATCAGACCGGTAGGCAGCGTGGCCTCTGTCATGACACTTGCTGCGCTGCCGGCACGGCGGTATGAGAACCGGTGCCCACTCTCACCGTGGGTAACGAAGTAGACACCTGTATGCCCGCCGGCCACACGTTTGACGCCAGACGTGTCAACGTTCTCACGGTGCCACATGGCGACCAAGGCGTCACCAAACAGGTCGTCTCCCAGCTGCGTTGCATAGGCTGTTTTGGCACCCATGCGCGCTGCGGCAATGGCGCAGTTGGAAGTGTCCCCTCCAAAGCCCTCCAGATAAGTGGAGGGGTCTCGCTGCTGATTGAACTCGACCATGGCCTCACCAAGCGCCACCAAGTCAAAGTCACGCTCGATCACGGAGAAACTCCAGCGTCTCGAAGCAACATTCGACCCGATCGCGCCAGCACCGTCGTGCCCTCGGCTTCTGCGTACGCTCGAATTCCGTTGACGTACACGGCCGTCACTCCGACGCTGGCGCTGATGGGGTGGTCGTACGTTGCGGTGTCGGCAATGCGCGCCGGATCGAACACCACCACATCGGCGCAAGCGCCCGCGCGAAGCAAACCGCGGTCCTTGATGCGGAAATTGCGCGCGGTCAGGCCGGTCATCTTGTGCACCGCCTGCTCCAGCGTGAACAGGCCGCGCTCGCGCCAATAGTGCGCAAAGACCCGCGGGAAGGTGCCCCAAAGTCGCGGGTGCGGGTGCCGGTCGTGCGGCAGGCCGTCGGAGCCGATCATGGTGCGCGGATGCGAAATCACCCGTTCGACGTCGTCTTCGTGCATCTGGAAGTAGCAAGCGCCGCCCGGTTTGAGGCGCTGGCAGGCGGTCTTCTGGTCGACACCCCACTCGGCAGCGATGTCCGCGAGCATGCGCCCGCCCATCTCCGGGTGGCTGTCGCTCCAGGTCAGCATGATGTCGATCACGCCGTCGACCAGGTCGTCGCGCAGCACGGTGGAGCCCGCCAGATACGGGTAAATATCCAAGCCGATGGTCTGGCGCTTGGCCAGCTCGTCAATCAACGGCAATGTTTCCTGCGTTCGGCCCCATTGCGCCGGCAGCGCGCATTTGTGGTGCGAGATGATCAGTGGCACGCCGGCGGCAAAAGCGCTGTCGCTGGCTTCGTGGATGGCCTCCAGAATGGCGGCCATCTCGCTGCGCAGATGCGTTGCATAGACCCCGCCGTGGCGAGCCACGATGCGCGCTAGCGCGGTGACTTCATCTGCGGGAGCAGCGAACGCTTCCTCGTAGAAAAGACCCGACGACAAACCGAACGCTCCTTCGCTCAGGCTTTGCTCAAGCAAAGCAGCCATCCGTTGCTGCTCGTGTGCATTGGCGGCGCGACTCAGGTCCGCCATGGCGGCGTAGCGCAAGGTCGTGTGGCCGATCAGTGCGGCGACATTGAGCGATGGCCCGGCCGTGCGCACCGCATCCACATAATCGCCAAAGTTCGGGTACTGAAATGAATCGGCGCCGAGCAAGCTCAGCGGCGGACCAGCCGATGCGCTGCAGTAGGGCGCTAACGAAATGCCGCAATTGCCCGTCACGACGGTGGTGACGCCTTGCGACAGTTTGGGCAGGCATCCCGGGTCGCGCAGCACGATGGCATCGTCGTGCGGGTGGGCGTCAATGAAACCGGGCGCGATGGCGAGCTCGCGGCAGTCGACAACCTGGACGGCGGCAAGCGAAAGGCCTTCGGGAAGCCGCTCGCGCAGGCCTGTGCCCAACCGCTCGATCCGGTCGCCCACGATCAGCAGGTCACCGGTCCACGACATGGCCCCCGAGCCGTCGATGACGCGGCCGCCTTCCAGCAGGGTCGCTTCAACCATGTTTCGCACCATCCCCGTTCCAGCTTTGCAAGGGCTGGGCGCGCACGTCGATGCCATGGCGCTTGAAGGCCTCCCGCACACCGCGCAGCCGCTGCACCGCCGGCTCACCCACGCGCTGGGCCACCAGCACCGTCAGGATTTCTATCAATGTCAGTTGCGTCAGGTAGGCGTCGTTGCCGACATGCATGACGGCATCGTCGGGCACCGACAGGCCCAGCAAGATGTCGGCACGCTCGGCCAACGGCGTGTTGGGCCGCGTGACGGCGACCGCCGTCGCGCCTTGCGCTCGCGCGATGTCGACTGCATCGATCAAAGATGGCATGCCGCCGACATGCGTGATCGCAATCACCACGCCGCCCTTTTGTTGCGCCCCCGCCGCAACTTGCTGCAGGTGGTAGTCCGACCAGGCGTTGGTCGACAAGCCCAATCGAAACAACCTGGCCTGCAGGTCGGACGCCATGAACCACGAGGTATTGCCGGCACCGAAGATATCGATGTGTGGCGCCGTCGCGATGGCGTGAACCGCCGCAGCAAGCGTGTTCAGGTCCAGTTGCTTGCGCACACTGGCAACCGAAGCGGCAGCGCTGCTGGCAATCTTTTTAACGACCTCGTCGGTCGTATCGGAAATATTCACCTGTCGGTGTAGCGGCGAGCCGCTGAGCGCCAAGTCGTGCGCCAATGCCAGCTTGAACTCGCGCAGTCCGGCAAAGCCCAGGTCGCGGCAGGTCCGCATGATGGTCGGCACCGAGCTGCCCGAGCGCTTGGCCAGGGCCTCGAAGCTTTCTTCGAGCACGCGGTCCGGGTCCTCAAGAATCAGGTCCAGGATGGCGCGGCGGGCCGTGGGCGCCTGGCTGCGCGCGTCGGCCAATCGCTGGCGGAGAGATGTCGTCATGACGGGCAATCAGAAATGCATGACGACCGCGTCGCTGACGCGGTAGTCGTTTTCAACAATGGGCATCCAGTGCCATTTGTCGAACGTCGTGCAGGGGTGAGAAATGCCGAAGCCGACACGCTCGCCGACCACCGGCGCCAGCGCTTCCTCGGCTGCGTCCCAACGCAAGTAGCCGTGCTGGTCGTTCAGTTCGGTGACATGCCAGCCCGCGGGAACAGGCGAGGTCGCTGACGCGCCGCGCGCGGCACGGGCAAACGGTACCGGCATCGACAAGTCGAAAGACACATCGCGCTTGCCCATGGCCACGATGGCCAGACCCGGCTCCGGGCGCGATTGCACGGTGGCCCACACCTCCATGGCGGCACGCAAGCTGTCACCACAGTCGCAGCCGAGCCGCGCGTCAATCGACACCTGGAATCGTTTGTAGGTGCCATGGTCGTGTGTCAC
>JBBSRE010000258.1:0-4714 GCA_038243365.1 Burkholderiales bacterium
CACAGCGACTCGCGATGGCCGCGCACGACGGCTTGGCGCGCAGCATCCATCCGGCGCACACACAACTCGATGGCGACACGCTGTTTGCGCTAGCCACCGGCACTGTGCCCGGGCAGCCTGATCTGCTGCTGCTGGCCACGATGGCAGCAGAGGCGACCGCACGCGCGGTGGTGCGTGCTGTGTGGGCGGCTGAATCCTTGGTCCTAGCCGGCGGCGCGCACCTGCCTGCGGCGAGCGACTGGCATTCTGGTCAGCGACGAGATGGCCCGGCGCAGGTCGAGCCGCGCTGACGATGCCCCAAGCTTTTCGGCACACCTTGGTGTCGCTGCGCGATCTGCTGGTGTCGGCCGGGCCTTTGGCGATATTGACGATATTGGCACTGATCCTGGCCTTTTGGTGGCTGAACCCCACGCCTCCGAAGCAAGTGAGTCTGGCCACTGGCCCGGCTCAGAGTGCCTACGAAACCTTCGGCAAGCGCTACCAGGCTGCGCTGGCGCAGGAGGGCATTGAGGTGCGGCTGCAGCAGACGGACGGCTCATCCGATAACTTGGCCCTGCTACGTGAAGGCAAGGTTGATCTCGCGTTTGTACAGGGCGGCACCGGCGCGCTCCAGCAGGATGACCGCGAACATCTTGTTTCGCTCGGGAGCCTGTTCTATGAGCCCCTCTGGGTTTTCTATCAGACCCAGCTTCTCGTCCCGTCGAAAACCCAAGCTTCGTCGGCACCTGCTTCGCGACCCCTGCAATCGCTACCGCAACTCAAGGGTCTGCGTCTGAACGTTGGCACCGCAGGCAGCGGTCTGCCGGTGTTGTTCGACAGTCTGCTGGAAGCCAACGGCATGTCGCGCGCCGACGCCCGGCTGTCGGAACTGGGGCCGACCGATGCCGTGGTGAAATTCCTGGCAGGCGAACTGGACGTTCTGGTGTTTGCCTCGGCGCCCGAGTCGTTGATGGTGCAGATGCTGCTTCAGACGCCTGGCGTCGCTCTGATGGACTTCCCGCAGAACGAGGCCTATGCGCGGCGCTTTCCGTTTCTGAGCGCCGTCACGCTTCCACGCGGCGTTGTGGACCTGGCGCGTGACATTCCGCAGGACGACGTCCGTCTGCTTGCCTCCACCACCGCCCTGCTTTCGCGGGACACCACCCATCCGGCCTTGCTGGAACTATTCGCACGCGCCGGGCAAAGCCTGCACCGGGATGCGGGCTGGTTCAACCGCGCGCGCGATTTCCCGAACACCCGTTTGAGCGAACTACCTATTGCCGGCGAGGCCGACCGCGCCATCAACGAGCCGGTTCCGCTCCTGCAGCGCTACCTTCCGTTCTGGGCTGCCAACCTGGTCGAGCGCATGTGGCTGGTCCTGGGCCTGCTGGTTGCCGCGCTGCTTCCGCTGTCGCGCATCGTGCCGCCGCTGTATCAGCTGCGGGTGCGCTCCCGGGTCTTCCGCTGGTATGGGCGCCTGCGCGACATAGAACAGGACATTGCGACCGGAGCGATGCCGGCGGACCAGCTTGCCGCGGCGCTGGATCGGCTGGAGACTCAGGTCGAACAGGTAAAGGTGCCCCTGTCGTATGCCGATGAGCTCTACGCCCTGCGCCAACACATCCGTCTGGTGCGCGAAAAGACAGGCAATCGCTGACGAAGGGATATGGCGGAGCGGCGCAGCGTCACAGCGTCGCTTTAGCGCAGCGCCCGGTGGTAGCGCTCTGAAGCGCAGGACCAACCAACATCAACAGCAGCATGCTGCTCTCCCGTCACCGTGTCAGGGTTTTCGGCGGCCTTCGGCCCGGGTCTCTTTTGCCAGCCCATCGATGGCGCGCGCCACCACTGGCCGTGTGTCTAGAAACCGCAGCGCGTCTTGTGCCAATAGCCTGTCCCGCATGCGCCGTGTCATCGACTGCGTGCTTCCGTCCGGCGACGTGAACAGAAACAAGGTGCTGTGCGGGCTGAACCAGGTGAGCTGGGTGCGCAACCATTTGCCGCCTGATTTCATCTCGACCCACGTGCCAATCTGAAAGCGCGGATCAGCCTCATGCGCCGGCGCAGCCATTTCAGTCATTGCGAATGACGTCTCATCGCCTAAAGACGTGTTCTCTACTCCAGCGAGGCCACTTGATTCATCTGATTCGACATCACGTGGCAGGTCCGGGTCGTACAGACTTGTCATGCTGTCGTCGAATGCTTGTTCGGGAGCTGCAGCCATGTCGCCCGCGCCTTGCAGAGCTCCGGAGGTGCTATCGGGCAACACGATATCGGGTGGCGCAGCCAAGAGCGCGTCTCGATGCAGCTGTGCAATGCGCCGTAGCAGCGCATCAATGGCGTCGGCCGGCTGCCCCGCGTGCTCCAACTCGGCCCGCAGTCGCACCGGCAACAACATTGCAGCTTCATCCAGGCGATCCGTGTCGTGGCGGGTGCGCTCAGGCTGGACACTCCACAACAGTAAGTGCGCAAGCGCAAGGGCTTGCTGCGCTTCCTGGCTAAGTTCACCGTCTTCACCAGGCTCGTAGGCAGCCACCACCTCCACCCAAGGGCCCAACACAAAATCGATGATGTCCTGGGGAGCGCCTGCGAAGACATCCAGCGCGCCGATGTGATCGGCAACCTTCTCGGCGCGCATTTCTCGCGCCTCGGCGAGTACCAGAGCGCTCTTTTCGCGCTCTTGCCGGTCGTCTCTTTTCTTCTGCTGCGCGTCCCACGCGGCGTGCAAAGCCCTGCGCACCGTTTCAAATGGCGCAGCGTTGGTGATCTCGGCTTTGGCCAGGTGCGCCACTGCCTGGTCGATCAAACGCATAAAACGACTGAACCCGGGAGCCTCCACATGTGTGAACGCTAGGCTGCGCTGCGTCATGTCGTCGAGCAATCGACGGGCCGGGTGATGAGCGTCGCTGAAAAACCGCGCGTCATGCCGGATCAGCTTGCGGATGGCCGGCTCAAGATCCTGCACCGCCTTCTGGATCGGCGGCAACAACCGGCCGTCGCGCGAGATGTTCTCCACCATTCGCGCCACTACCTCCGCCCCCATTGGCGCCGCCTCTGAAGACCCATACAGCGACGCCTGTCCACTCCGGGCGGCAGCTTGCGCGCTGTGCTGAAAACCGGACTGACTGCTGGCCAGGCGGCCTACCAGCCGCTCAAGCTGCACCATGTCTTCCATCACTTCAGCGCTGGCCACATCTTCGTAGCCACTGGCACCCGCGACCGGGCCTGCGCGCACAAGTTCGCCGCCGCGGGAGCCTGCATACACAGGTGCCATTTGGCTCGCCGGCGCATACGCCTGCTGATACGGGTCGCCGCCACCCGCGAGCATCTGGCGCAGGATGTTGACCGTGAGCATGGCTTCTTCCACCTGAGCTGCCATGGGGGCCTGCCCCGTCGCCCCTCCCTGCCACTGAGATTCGGGACCCATGCTGCTGTGCCCGCCTCCAGCTCTGCCATAGCCATAACCTGACTGCGGTGCGTGCTGACCGTAGCCACCCTGACCACCTAGGACGCCTTGCCCGCCGTAGCCGCTCATAGGCCCGGGAGCTCCCCCCATGAACTCGCTGCGTGCATAACCCATGTGAGCACTGTTCTGCGATCGCCAACCAACCTGCTCGATGCCATGCTTCTTAAGCCCTTTGCTGGCGCGTTCATAAACGCCCACCAACTGTTGCCCCAGGAAGCTTCGCATATGAGCCATCCACGCTTCTCGCACCGGCGTGACCACCTGCGTCTCAGTGACAACGCGTTGCAGGGCGCGGATGTAGTTTTCAGGACGCAAAGGGTTGCGCTCTGGCTGGATCCGGGGCAGACCCTGCGCCGCACTGACCAAACCGTTGAGTTCGGACAGCACTTCCTCGGTGTCGTGCAGCGCCACCTGCTGCGCGCGCGAGAGCTCTACCTGCGCCTGCACTTCGTCATCGTCCACCAGCGACAGTTCACCAAAATCTATCGCCGCAGAAGACGGTTTGGCAGCATGCGCTTGGGGTCCGTCGGCAAACACCTCCAGCAACGCCATGGGGTAGCCTTTGACCAAGGCCGGCTGGTACTTGCGAAGTAGCGACAAAGCCTCACTGGCCAAGTCGCGCTTGGCGATCACGCGGGTCTCGGATTCCTGCTTGGACAGTTCGTCCAGCGTGAAGCTGACCAGCTGCTCCATCAATGCCTCGCCCTCGCGCACTGCGGTCACCACACAAGCGCGGAAGACGGTTCGAGACTGAACAGCGGACAGCGTCATGGTGGTGGTCGTTTGGTTCCGGCGAGTGCGGTCGATCTAATTCACAAGGTTTACTTCAGCGCTTTGTATCGCATGCGGTGCGGCCGGGCGCCCTCTTCGCCCAGACGTTTCTTCTTGTCCGCTTCGTATTCTTGGTAGTTTCCATCAAAAAACGTCCATTGGCTGTCGCCTTCGGCGGCCAGAATGTGTGTGGCAATGCGATCGAGGAACCAGCGATCGTGGCTGATGACCAGCACGCTGCCGGCAAATTCCAGCAGTGCATCTTCCAGCGCGCGCAGGGTTTCCACGTCGAGGTCGTTGGAAGGCTCGTCAAGGAGCAGTACGTTGCCGCCGGCAATCAGGGTCTTGGCCAAGTGCAAGCGGCCGCGTTCGCCGCCCGAGAGGCTGCCCACGCGTTTCTGTTGGTCGGCGCCGTTGAAGTTGAAGCGACCGCAATACGCGCGGCTGGCCATCTGGAACTTGCCGACGTTCAGGATATCGAGCCCGCCGGAGACGTCTTCC
>JBBSRE010000259.1:0-4690 GCA_038243365.1 Burkholderiales bacterium
CTGGCCACATCGGCATCCACCTTGGTCGGGCTGCTCACCGTGGCGGTGGTGCAAAGGCTCCCCATCTTGAGCCCGGTGGTGCTGGCCTATCTGCTCCCCCTGGCGCTGGGCATTGGTGCGCTGGTAGCGTTTTTGTCCACGTTGAGCGCCACCGCACTGGCGCATCTGTCATCCCTGGCGGGCAATCTCACGCTGTTTGGCGTGGTGCTGGTTTTTCTGCTGCTGGGCGCATGGCGGCGCGTGCCCGTGTACGAGGCGTTTGTGGAAGGCGCACGCGAAGGCTTTGACGTCGCCCGCAACCTGCTGCCCTACCTGGTCGCCATGCTCTGCGCCATTGGCGTGCTGCGCGCATCCGGCGCGCTGGGCTATGCGCTGGATGGCATCCGCTGGCTAGTCGAAGGTGCAGGCTGGGACACGCGCTTTGTGGACGCCCTGCCCACCGCGCTGGTCAAACCCTTCTCCGGCAGCGCCGCGCGCGCCATGCTCATAGAGACCATGCAAGCCCAAGGCGTAGACAGCTTTGCCGCCTTGCTCGCCGCCACGGTGCAAGGCAGCACCGAAACCACCTTCTATGTGCTGGCGGTGTATTTCGGCGCGGTGGGCATCAAGCGCGTGCGGCACGCAGTGCCGTGTGCGCTGCTGGCGGAGCTGGCGGGGGTGCTGGCGGCGATTGGGATTTGTTATTGGTTTTTTGGGTAAAAATTGGAGCCAAATAGGGCTCTAGCGCTTATCCAATGTATGCAAGCAGCTATGAAATTTGAACTAAATACCGCTAAGCGCGACGGCTCAGAACGGCTGCGCTTGAGACGTCGTGAATGAACTTCAAGGCGGTGATAGTGCGGCTCTGGATGACTTTATTGTCTGAATGTCGCTGCAGCGCAGCACTCCACAGCAGAGTCAATTTTTGGCTAATGGCAAAGTAAATTTGGATTCAATAGCAAAGTATATTTTGTCAAAATAGCAGAGTAAAATTATTGTAAATAACAAAGTAATTTTATGAGTTCAAAGCCAACCAATCCAAAAGGTAACCCGACGCTCGCCACTGCACTGAAGACACTCAAACGGCTGCAAGAAAAGCACAACGGCGTTATCGAAACTTCAGATTTCAAGGACGACTCGCAGCGCGCTGTGCTTCAGGGCATGGGATTTGTGAGGCCCGTGATGAAGGGCTGGTACATCTGTAGCAGCCCCAGCGACAACGACGCAGACACCACGGCGTGGTACGCGTCCTTTTGGGCGTTCGTTTCAGGCTACCTGGGCAAGCGCTTTGGCAAACGCTACTGCCTGAACCCTGAGGCATCGCTGATGCTCCACACAGGCAACACGGCAGTACCCAGGCAGGTGACCTGCGTCACGATCGACAGCAGCACATCCAAGGTCGACTTGCTCTTCGACACCTCGCTGTTGATGTACCCGGAAAAAAATCGGGTTCCTACTGCACGCGTGGAAGTCCGAGGCCTGCAAGTTTGGCCCGTTGCCGAGGCCTTGTGCCTGATCGGTCCTTCGTTCTTCGTCAACTATCCGCGTGAGGCCGAGATTGCGTTAGCCACTATTCGCAATGCATCCGAATTACTGCCGACCTTGCTGGCTGGCGACAAGATGGTGACAGCCGCAGGCCGCTTGGCCGCCGCGTTCGACTTCATCAACCGCCCTGACGAGGCCGAGCGCATCCAGAAAGCTTTCGCCAAACTCAAGATCGCGCTCAAGTTGGTAAACCCCTTTGAATTGGCAGTGCCCACCCTTTTGCCCAGTAAGGAGCGCTCGCCCTATGTGCTGCGCCTGCGCTCGATGTGGGCTGGATGGCGCCAAGACGTCATCAATGCCTTCCCGCCCGCTCCCGATTTTCCCGGCCTTTCTGGCCTCAAGAACCAGAGCGCTGATTACTTGGCGCAGGTCGACGAGCGCTATGTCGCCGACGCCTACAACTCCCTGTCCATCGAAGGCTATCGCGTCACGGACGAGCTCATAGAGCGCGTGGCTCGCGGTGACTGGAATCCGAACGGGGACACAGAGCACGACAAGACCAGGGACGCGCTGGCCGCGCGAGGCTACTACCAGGCCTTTCAAGCGGTAAAGAAAAGCATCGCCAAGGTGCTGACGAACGACAACGCCGGTCTCGTCGTCAAGCGCGATCACCACGACTGGTACGCAGAGCTGTTCGGCCCGTCCGTGACAGTCGGTATCGTCGAAGCCAGCCAACTCGCTGGCTATCGGCGTGGACCCATCTTCATCCGCAACTCCATGCACACGCCGCTACCCAGCGATGCCCTTCTGGATTCACTTGAGGAGCTATGGGACTTGCTTCAAGCGGAACCCGAAGCCTGCGTTCGAGCGGTGCTTGGACACCATCTTTTTGTCTTCATCCATCCGTACTACGACGGCAACGGCCGCATCGGTCGCTTCCTGATGAACACGCTGCTGGCATCCGGCGGCTACCCCTGGACCGTCATCCGGATGAGCCGACGCGATGCATACATGCAGGCGCTGGAAGCCGCCAGCGTCAAAGGCGAGATCACGCCATTGGCCGAGTTCATCGCGCAGGAGATGCAGGAATGGTCGCCGGAGCGCGAGCGCAGGGACCGCAAGGCCTGATAGGGGTTTGCAATCAAAGACAGAGCAGTACGCGAAGCCGTGGACGGCCCCCCGCGCTGCTGGCTGCCACCATGCGAGACAGCACCGAAACCACCTTCTATGTGCTGGCGGTGTACTTCGGCGCGGTGGGCATCAAGCGCGTGCGGCATGCGGTGCCGTGTGCGTTGTTGGCGGAGCTGGCGGGGGTGCTGGCGGGGGTGCTGGCGGCGATTGGGGTTTGTTATTGGTTTTTTGGGTGAAAGCTTGTGTCGATCGGGGTCCAGCGACCATTTTTTTTGCATCGGAGGTGTGCACGTCAATGCATACGCACCGTCGTGTATCTGCGACGCCATAAGGCATACCAGTTCGACCAGGGCCTTGTTCAAACCCTAGGGCCATCTGCTGTTCGAGGTCTGCCATCGTTTTCATGGCCACTGGGCCAGACTTGAAGAAGTTGAGATGAAGTGGGCTATGAAGGGGTTAAAGGCTTCTTGCTGACCCCCTTTCGGCGGCAAATAATCTTGCAGGTACCGCCGACTTATTGCGTGCTGGCCTCCCTCACTGGTCTTACGCGCAACAGGCTCACCAGCCCGGCCGCCAAGGTGAGCATTGCCCCGATGCCGAGACCGACTCTCGGTGCCGATTCGACGGGCGCGACGGTGAACAGCAGGCTCATGACGATTCCGCCCGCCGTCTGGCCCGCCAGGCGGGCAGTGGCCTGCATGCCGCCCGCGGCACCCGCTCGTTCGCTCGGAGCCGAAAGAAACATGTTGCGGTTGTTCGGCACTTGAAAAAGGCCGAAGCCCAGGCCGCACAACATGGTGAGCGGCACAAGCGGTAACGCGTTGTCGTGCAGAGGCCAGACTGATGTAGAGGCAAGCCCCACCGCAAGAAAGGCACCGCCGGTGGCGCAAAGCCATGCCGTCGATACGCGATTTGAAAGGTGGCCCACCAGCGGGGCCGCGATGGCCACGGTCAGCGGCCATGGCGTCATGTAGAGCCCGATCATCAAGGTGTCCTGCCCGAGGCTGTGCTGCAGGTAAAAGGGCAACGCCATCAGGCCCATGGTCATGCCAGCGAAGCAGCAAACAGAGGCCACTACGGAAATACGAAATGAGCCAGCACGGAGAAGATCAAGCGGAATCAACGGCGCCTCCCGAGGCATCTCGCGCCTAATTAGCGCCGTCAGGCTGATGGCCGCCGCAGCAAGAAGCGCGGCAGCCATACCCGGCCGCTCCACAAGCACTTCTGCGCCGACCACCAGCGATGCAAAGGCGCCGGCGTTCAGCGCCACGCTGAGCTTGTCAAGCGGGCGCGACGTGCCGGCGAGATCGGGCAGCGCGCGGCTTGCAAGAAGCACGAGCCCACCCAATGGCAAGTTCAACGCGAACAGCCAAGGCCAGCTAGCACCTGACAGAAGCACCGCGCCGATCGTCGGACCGGCTGCAGACGTCAATGCGACCGCAAGCGCGTTCCAACCGATGGCGGCGCCGAGCTGGCGCTGGGGAACAACGAGGCGCAGCAGCGCGATGCCTAAAGCCATGATGGCGGCGCCCCCGAGCCCCTGAAGGAATCGGGCCGCAACGAGCCACGCCAGCGACGGCGAGAGTGCGCACAACGCGGACGCGGCTGTGAACAGCACGACACCCATGGTGAACACCCGGCGATAGCCCAGGCTTTCGCCAAGGGCGGCACAGGGCAGCAGTCCCATCACAAGTGCCGTCTGGTAAGCGGTGACGATCCAGACCGACATGCCGGGCGCCACATGCAGAGAACGCGCCATGGATGGCAGCGCCACGTTAACGATGGTTGCGTCAAGCACCGCAAGCACCATGGCCGCCAGCACAGCAGCAATTGCAACGTTGCGCCGCGGCCCCTGCAGCCCTGAATCGGCATCGTTTGCTTGGGATGAGGGTCGCGCTCCCTTGCCGGAATCGTTCCGGTCGGATGAGGACCATTTCTTAGCTACTGTGGAAAGCACTTTGGACGTCGGCATTCCGTGACGTTCCGTAGCCTGAGTGAGAGGATGGCTCACGGCAACCCCACGGTCCAGACGCCGTCTCGCTCTACGTACCTGGTCACCCGCTGCTCTTCTTTATCTTCCTTCTTTAAATCGCGC
>JBBSRE010000260.1:0-4689 GCA_038243365.1 Burkholderiales bacterium
AAATCCTGGCCGATGGCATGGCCGACATGGTGAGCATGGCGCGGCCTTTTCTGGCCGATCCCGATTTCGTCAACAAGGCCGCAGCTGGCCATGCCGAGCAGATCAACACCTGCATTGGCTGCAACCAGGCCTGCCTGGACCACACCTTCGGCGGCAAGATCACCTCGTGCCTGGTGAACCCGCGCGCCTGCCATGAAACCATTTTGATTCGGACGCCTGCACCATCCCGGGAGCGCATTGCTGTGGTCGGCGCTGGCCCGGCAGGCCTGGCCTTTGCCACCACCGCAGCCGAGCGCGGCTATGACGTCAGCCTGTTTGACGCTGGCAGTGAAATCGGCGGTCAGTTCAACATCGCCAAGCAGGTGCCGGGCAAGGAAGAGTTCTACGAGACGCTGCGCTACTACGGCGAGCAGATCAAGCGCACGGGCGTGCAGCTGCACCTGGGGCGCAAAGTGGTAGCGCAAGAGCTGGTGGATGCGGGTTTTCAGCACGTGGTGCTGGCCACTGGCATCGTGCCGCGCACGCCTGACA
Source organism: Burkholderiales bacterium (assembly GCA_038243365.1). Lineage (GTDB taxonomy): Bacteria > Pseudomonadota > Gammaproteobacteria > Burkholderiales > Burkholderiaceae_C > Simplicispira. The sequence continues at coordinate 532 of JBBSRE010000260.1, forward strand.
TCGAAGGCATCAATCACCCCAAGGTGCTGGGCTACCTCGACGTGCTGCAGGGCAAGAAACCCGTGGGCAAAACGGTGGCGCTGATCGGCGCCGGCGGCATTGGCTTTGACACCGCCGAAACCTTGCTGCATGAGGGCACCAGCCCCAGCCTGGACCCGGTCAAGTTCTTCGCCGAATGGGGTGTGGACACGTCGGGCCAGAGCCGCGGCGGGCTGACCACGGGCCACATCCCGGACATGCCGCGCAAGGTGTACCTGCTGCAGCGCAAAACCAGCAAGGTCGGCGAAGGCTTGGGCAAGACCACGGGCTGGATTCACCGTACCTCGCTCAAGCAGCGCCATGTGGAAATGATTCCCGGCGTGCAGTACCGCAAGGTGGACGACGCCGGCCTGCACATCACCGTGGACGGCAAGGACAGCGTGCTGCCAGTCGACAACGTGGTGCTGTGCGCCGGGCAAGACCCGCAGCGCGAGCTGCAGGCGCAGTTGCTGGCAGCGGGCTGCAGCGTGCACCTGATCGGCGGCGCCGATGTGGCGGTAGAACTCGATGCCAAGCGGGCTATTCTGCAGGGCACCGAACTGGCACTGGGTTTTGGCAGTGCAGCTGCCACCGCTGCCGACGCACCGGCCGCCACGGGTTCGTTTGCAGACCGCATCACGCCGCAAGCGGCGCAAAGCCTGGCGCACTGGCACACCATGATGGACGCGCGCGATCTGTCGGACCTGAGTGCCATCCTGCATCCCAAGGCCGTGTTCCGCTCGCCGATGGCGTTCACGCCGTATCCGGGCGCGCAAGCGGTGCAGCTCATCCTGAGCACCGTGGCCACCGTGTTTGAAGACTTCGCCTACCACCGCGAGCTTGCCAGCGCCAACGGCCGCAGCGTGGTGCTGGAGTTCAGCGCCAAGGTGGGCGGCAAGGAGCTCAAAGGCATCGACATGATTGAGTTCGATGAGGACGGCAAGATCACCGAATTCGAAGTGATGGTGCGTCCCATGAGCGGTTTGCAGGCACTGGGCGACGAGATGGGCAAGCGCCTAGCGCCGTATATGGCGCTCATGAAGGGCGCCAAAGCCTGATCTGCTGCGCTATTGAATCAGTAGCTGCTGGCGCTTGGTGCATAAGCGCTAGAGCCCTAAAACACTCAAAATCTGGAGACACCCATGCAGTTTGAAACCCTGGCCGTCACGTTGGACAACCACATCGCCACCGTGCGCCTGAACCGGCCGGAAAAGCTCAACGCCATGAATGCGGCCATGTGGCAGGACATTCGCCAGGCCTTCCGCTGGGTGGACGAAACGCCCGAGGCGCGCGTGGCGGTGTTACAGGGCGAGGGCCGCTTCTTCACCGCCGGCATCGACCTGCAAATGATGATGGACGCGGCGCCCACCGATGCCGACGCGTGTGAGGGCCGCACGCGCGAGACCCTGCGCCGCACCATCCTCGACATGCAGGACACCCTCACCAGCCTGGAGCGCTGCCGCAAGCCCGTGCTCGCCGCCATTCACGGCGGCTGCATTGGCGGCGGCATCGACCTCATCACCTGCGCCGATATGCGCTACGCCAGCAGCGACGCGGTGTTCACCATCAAGGAAATTGACATCGGCATGACGGCCGATGTGGGCACCCTGCAGCGCCTGCCCAAGCTGGTGGGCGAGGGCATCACGCGCGAGCTGGCTTACACCGGACGCCCGTTCGATGCCGCCGAAGCCAAGGACATCGGGTTGGTGAACCGCGTGTTCGATTCGCGGGAAGCGCTGTACGAAGGCGTGCAGAAGATCGCTGCCACCATCGCCGCCAAGTCACCGCTGTCGATCCGCGGTACCAAAGAAATGATCACCTACGCCCGTGACCACTCGGTGGCCGACAGCCTGAACTACATCGCTACCTGGAACGCGGCGATGCTCATGAGCACGGATCTGGAAGAGGCGATACAGGCCAATATGGCGAAGCGGGCGCCCATCTTTAAAGACTGAGCGCGGGGAGCGCAGGGCGGCCTATTTGGTGCCAAAAATCCGGTCGCCCGCATCGCCCAGCCCCGGCAATATGTAGCCGTGGTCGTTCAGCTCGCGGTCGATCGCGGCGGTGAAGATCGGCACGTCCGGGTGCGTCTTTTGCAGCGTGGCAATGCCTTCGGGCGCGGCCAGCAAGCAAACAAACTTGATGGATCGCGGCGACAGTTTCTTGAGCCGGTCAATGGCGGCTGAGGCCGAATTGCCGGTGGCCAGCATGGGGTCGACCACGATGATGTCGCGCTCCTCCATCTCATGCGGCATCTTGAAGTAGTACTCCACGGGCTGCAGCGTCTCCGGGTCGCGGTACAGGCCGATGTGACCCACGCGTGCGCCGGGCACCACGTTGAGCATGCCGTCCAGAAAGCCGTTGCCGGCGCGCAGGATGGACACCAGCACCAGCTTCTTGCCGTCAATCACCTTGCCGGTCATGGTCTCGAGTGGGGTTTCAATTTCGAGGTCCTGCAGCGGCATGTCACGCGTCACCTCGTACGCCATCAGCGTGCTGAGTTCGCCCAGCATGCGGCGGAAGCTGTTGGTGCTGGCGTCTTTGCGGCGCATCAGGGTCAGCTTGTGCTGCACCAGGGGGTGGTCGATGAGATGAACGTTGCTCATAAAAATGCCTGAACGAGAAAGTGTTTTCAGTTTGCCAGAGGGCGCGCCAGCAGCTCGGCGAACTGCGCCAGATCCACATTGCCGCCGCTGACGATGACGCCCACGCGAGCGCCTTGCAAGTCGCAGTTAGCGTGCACCGCACCGGCAAAGGCGAGGGCGCCGGTGGGCTCGACCACGATTTTCATGCGCTCTGCGAAGAAGCGCATCGCCTCGACAAGCTGCGCATCGCTGGCGGTGACGATGCCCTCGACGCCCAGCTGCATGATGTCGAACGCCATCGGCGCCAGAGACGTGGCTCGCGCGCCGTCAGCAATGGTTTGGCCGGGCCAGGGGATCTGCACGATCTCGCCGCGCGCCAGCGACTGCTGGCCATCGTTGGCCAGCTCGGGCTCCACGCCGTAGACGCGGCACAGCGGCAGCGCGGCCTTGGTGGCGAGCAAGCTGCCGGCCAGCAGGCCGCCGCCACCCACGCACACCATCAAGGCGTCCAGGTGCTGTGCCTCCTCAATCAGTTCCAGCGCGGCAGTCCCCTGGCCGGCAATCACGTCGGCATCGTCTGATGGCGGCACCAGCGTCATGCCGCGCTGCTCACACAGTTGGCGAGCGATGGCCTCGCGGTCTTCGCTGCGCGGGTCGTAGGTGACGACTTGGGCACCGTAGGCACGGGCGGCCGCCATCTTGGCGCCGGCTGCGTCATGCGGCATGACCACCAGTGCCGGGATGTCGAGCATGCGCGCCGCCAGCGCAATGGCCTGGGCGTGGTTGCCTGCCGAGAAGGTCAGCACGCCCAGTTCGCGCTGCTTGGGCGTGTACTGCGCCAGCGTGTTGTAGGCGCCGCGGAACTTGAAGGAGCCGCTGCGCTGCAGGTTCTCGCACTTGAAAAACACCTGTGCACCCAGCAGAGCGTCTGCGGTGGCCGAGCGCAGCACCGGCGTGCGGTGGGCCACGCCTTGCAATCGCACGGCGGCGGCAGTCACATCTTGCGGGGTGGGAAGGTCAAGGTCGGGCCAGCTCATTTCGGCATGCTCCCTGGCTCGTAATTCCAGTAAGTTTTAAGAGTCAAGAAAGGCTCCAGCGCATACGGCAATTAGGCATATAGCTCCACTATCGATAGCATCGAAAAAAATAGCACGGTGCCGGCGCGCCCACCGCAGCAGTGCCCATTTCAGCGCTTGCGCCCGCCAAAAACACTGCCCAATACGCCACGCAAAATCACGCGCCCCAGGCTGGTGCCCATGGTGCGCACGGCCGACTTGGCCATGGTCTGCGCCAGACCGTCGCGCTTGCCGCCGCGCGGGCCGGTGCTGCCAAACAGCACATCGTTGAGACCGCCTAGCAGGCCGCCTTCTTCTGTGCTGGCTTTCGCTGCGCCGGCCTTGGCGGCGGGCGCCGCTTGAGCCACTGTTTCCTCAGTGCGGGCCTTGAGCTTTTCGTAGGCCGATTCGCGGTCCACCACTGTTTCGTATACGCCCGCCACCAGCGACTGGTTCATCAACGCTCTGCGCTGCTGCGCGGTAATCGGCCCCAGCTGGCT
>JBBSRE010000261.1:0-4672 GCA_038243365.1 Burkholderiales bacterium
GGATTCCGGTCGCTTCGACCTCCCCATTGCGCTGGGCATCCTGGCCGCCAGCGGGCAGATTGACGCAGCGCTGCTGGCGGGCTGGGAGTTCGCGGGTGAGCTGTCGCTGTCTGGCGAACTGCGCGCCGTGCGCGGTGCGCTGGCTACCAGCCTGGCGCTGCACGGGCAGGGCGACGTGAAGCTCGTCCTTCCCCCCGGCAGCGCCGAAGAAGCCGCGCTGGTGCCCGGTGCAGCCGTGTGGCGTGCGTGGCATCTGCTCGACGTGGTGCGCGCTTTTGCGCCGCGCCCGGCGGATGCTCCCCCCACCGATGAAGCGCCCCAAGAGGGCTGGCAGCGCCTGGATGCCGCACCCCGCGCTGGTGTGCCGCATTACCCCGATCTGGCCGATGTCAAAGGCCAAGCCGTCGCACGCCGCGCGCTGGAGATTGCCGCGGCCGGTGGCCACAGCCTGTTGCTGATGGGCCCGCCGGGTTCAGGCAAATCCATGTTGGCGCAGCGTTTTGCCGGGGTGCTCCCCGAGATGACGGTGCAAGAGGCGCTGGAGAGCGCCGCCGTGGCCAGCCTCGCCGGCCGCTTTGCGCTGGAGCGCTGGGCGCAGCGTCCCACCTGCAGCCCGCACCACACGGCTAGCGCAGTGGCGCTGGTGGGCGGGGGTTCACCGCCGCGCCCAGGCGAAATTTCGCTCGCGCACCACGGCGTGCTGTTTCTCGATGAGTTGCCTGAGTTTCCCCGTGCCGCGCTCGAAGCCCTGCGCGAGCCGCTGGAGACCGGCCAAATCACCATCTCCCGGGCGGCCCAGCGAGCCGACTTTCCGGCGCGCTTTCAACTCATCACTGCCATGAATCCCTGCCCCTGCGGCTATCTGGGCGCTTCATCCGGGCCCGGTTCGACACAGCGCAGTTGCCGCTGCTCTCCTGAGCAAGTGGCGCGCTATCAGGCGCGCCTGAGCGGCCCCTTGCTTGACCGCATCGACCTGCACGTGGAAGTGCCCGCACTGCCCGCTACGGAGTTGCTTGGTGCGCCACCGGGCGAGGGCAGCGCCGCCGTGCGCGAGCGCGTGGCCCAGGCGCGCGCGCGCCATGCAGCGCCAGGGCTGTGCCAACCAGGCTTTGCAGGGGCAGAAAATCGACGAACAGATCGCGTTGGACCCCGCTGCCGCCCAGTTTCTGCAGACCGCCGCCGCCCGGCTCGGCTGGTCGGCCCGCGCTACGCACCGCGCGCTGAAGGTGGCGCGCACCATCGCCGACCTGGCAGGAGCACAGACGACGCAGGTCGCCCATGTGGCAGAGGCCATGCAATACCGGCGTGTGCTGCGCAGCAGCTAAGCAGCTGCTCGCTGCAGCCAGCAGCCCTGTGTGTGCGTGACTGCGGTTCTCGACCCGGCCCTGTTGTTTTTCACAGTGCAGTAAGCTTTGCGCCCCGCCTCACCGCCGGCCACTTTGGGTGCTTTCTTCTTTGCTCGATTCCGTCTCGACCCCTGCTGACTTCGTGCTGGCGCAAGCTGCCGCCGTGACCCTGAAACGCATCCACACCCGACGGTTGCGCGACATCTATCGTTCTGCCGGCTGGCCCTGCCAAGACGGTGTGGAAATCGAGCTGCTTGCGGCCGGTTTGCTGGCGCGCATGGACGACGGTTGTGGCCGCGCGGTGCTGCGCGTGACTGACGCCGGCATTGCGGCGCTGTCTGCAGCGCTGGAGGGCAACCGTGCCGCCTATTCGGCCCACACAGCGCTCGAAGCGCTGGTGGCGCGTGAGATGCAGCGGGCAGGCCGCATCGTGTGGCGCGGGCTGTGCCTGCGGGCGCAGGTGAAGGTGCCAGTGCCAGTGCCAGGCCATGCTCCTGCAGGCAGCCCCGAATTACGCAACGAAGCCCAGGTCCTCGCGCTTGCCTCTGACTTGGATGCCGAATCGGAGGCTTTGCGCAGCGCCGGAACGCACCGTTGGTGCCTGGCCAAGCCGGACGTCTACTCGATACGCAACACCACGGTCGCGGAGTACGTGCATCCGGTGGTGCACGAGGTCAAGGTGCGCCGCGCCGATCTACTGGGGGATCTGAAGAAAGCCGACAAGCGCGCCGCCTATCTGGACATGGCGAGCGAGTGCTGGTACGTGCTGGGGCGCGACGGGCGCGGCCGTTCCATTGCGGACGCTTCCGAGATTCCGCTGGAATGCGGGGTGCTGGTGGAGCAAGCGGGTCGGCTGCAGGTGGCGCGGGTTGCGCCGCGACGTGCCATGACTTTGCCGTTTGGCATTTGGATGGCGCTGGCCAAAGCGACTGCGCTGCCTGCTGAACAGGACGAATCGCAAACGCTGCTTGCACCCTGCGACGGGCGTGCCGATTAAAGAGGGCGGCTGCAGGTGCCGGTTCTGGGTATTTCCCGCTCGTTCCTGCCCACCGCAGACGCCGCTGCGTCATCGGTTTGGCACTCGCGGCAAAGGGATCGATCGGCCGGGCTGGCATGATCGCGGGTTTGCTTCACCCGTGACCGATATGACAGATAACGCTGCACCTTCGATGCCCCAAGACCCTGCTACGGACAAGACGGCTCCGGCGCACGCGCTGGAAGCTGCTCCAGCGCCGCTGCCCAATGCTGTGCCGGCCGAGTCAGCGCCGGTTGCTGAGACTCCCGCGCAGGACGCCACGGCTCGGCCTCGGCAGCCGGGCGAGCGGCGCGGTCCGCGCGGCGCGGGCACGGCGGCCCCGGCGGGTGCGAGGCGCGGTCCCCGCCCGGTGCCGCCGGCGCTGGAGCAGCTCGCTTCGCTCTATCCGCAGCTCTTTGGTGCGGTGTTCCGCCCGATGAAACGCGGCATTTTCCAGGACCTGATGGCGGCGCACCCCGAGCTGTTCGACAAGGCCGCGCTCAAGGAAGCGCTGTCGATTCACGCGCGTTCCACCCGCTACCTCCAGGCGGTTGCCTCCGGCCAGCAGCGGCACGATCTGCAAGGTCAGCCGGTCGAAGCCATGGCGCCCGAGCATGTGCACCACGCGCTGGTCGAGGTGTACAAGCGCCGCAAGGGGCGTGGACAGGACGACCTCCTGCCCCGCCTGCGCGCGCGCATCGTCGACAACATCGACACCAGCGGCCTGGCGCGGGACGACTATGCCGCGCTGGTGCGCAACCGCGACGACGCCGCCAATGCGGTGCTGGATGAAGCGCTGGTGGAGCTCGCCGAGCGCAGCGCGCGGGAAGAGGCCTTGCTGCGCACGCTGGAAGCCAGTGGGAAAAGCGTGGAAGCCTTTGCCGAGATGTATGGCATGGACCCGCATGAAGTGCTGCGTTCTGCGGTCCGGGCGCGTGCTCGGGTGGCAGCCGCTGAGAGTGCCGCAGAGAGCCAGAGCGGGGCGGCGGAAACTCCATCAGGCCTCGGGGACGCCAGCACGACAGATTGATGCGCGTCATCTGAGGCGTGCACGTTGAGGCGTTGCCTCATGCGAGTGCGCACCGATGGTGTCTGCGCCAGCTTCGTGGAATACTGCCCTGCTCCAAGGGAGTGCCTTTTGTATCTAAAGGTCTTCAGCACGGACAACCACTGAAGGAGCGCATGCCATGAAAGGCGAGACCCGCAGCGGCTGGCAGGCCATCCTTCTCGGCCCCGATTGGCAGACTAGGCTGCGCGCAACCATGGCTGCTGCTGCGGGCGCGCTTTCGTTGCTTCTTGGCGCGCTGATGGTGCTGCTCAGTGTGTCGGGTTACGCGCCCCTTAATGTCGTCGTGGCGTGGCTCACGCTGGCGGCCGGGTTCAACCTGGCGGTGTTTTTCTCGATCCGCTTTGGTATGACGCGAGCGCTGAAAGACCCCGCGCTAGCGCAGCTTCAAATCCTGTTTGCCATCGCCAGCAACGCATTCGCCTATGCCCTGCTCGGTGAGGCGCGGGGGCTCACACTGCTCATTCTGTCGCTGGTGGTGATGATGGGCATCCTGCGCTTGAGCCCGGCGGAAATGAAGCTGAATCTGATGTTGTCCCTTCTGGCTTTCGGGGCTGCCTTGGTTTGGGTGGCCTGGGTCGAGGCGCCTGGCTACACCCCGATGCTCGAATTTGCCTACGGCCTGCTGATCGTGCTGGTGCTGCTCGGCAGCACCCTTCTGGGGATTCAGGTGCAGAAGGTGCGCACGCGCATGAAGCAGCAAAAAGCCGCGCTCGAGGAAGCCTTGGAGCAAATTCGGCACCTCGCTTCCCACGACGCGCTCACGGGGCTCGCCAACCGCCGCCGAATGACCGAACTGCTCGAGTCCGAGCAGGCGCGATGCGCCCGCACTGGCCGTCCATTCCTGGTCGCCATGCTGGACCTCGATTGGTTCAAGCGCGTCAACGATGAGCACGGACATGCCGTCGGCGACGCGCTGCTCCAGGCGTTTGCCAACGTGGTCCAGGCGCAACTGCGCAGCACCGACCGGCTGGCCCGGTGGGGCGGGGAAGAATTTCTGATGTTGATGCCCGAGACTGACGAGCGGGGTGCCGTGGCGCTGCTGCAGCGCGTTTTGGAGGCCGTGGCCAAGCTGCGCATACCTGCCGCCGGTGGTGAAGTGGGCGTGACGGTTTCTGCAGGTATTGCGGCAGGCCTCCCGGGCGAAACCCTGCCGCGCGTTCTGGAATGTGCCGACCAAGCTCTGTACGACGCCAAGGCGCAGGGGCGAGCCCGCTTGGTGGTGCACCCCAGCGCCCATCGGCA
>JBBSRE010000262.1:0-4639 GCA_038243365.1 Burkholderiales bacterium
ATCGGCCAGGTACTTGGGCTTGCCGTCACGCAGGGTCAGGCGGGCAAAGATGCCGGCGACCTTGAGGTGGCGCTGCAGGCCCATCCATTCAACGCTGCGATAGAACTGGCCGAAGTCGTCGCCCCAGCCACTGGTACTTGTGCGCCCCAAGAGGCCTGCCTTGCGCGCGCCTTCCCAGTAACGCACGGTGATGTCGAGCACGAAGTCTTCGTCCCAGCTGATGAAGGCGTCGCGCAGCAGGCTGGCGATGTCGTAGGTGATGGGGCCGTAGACGGCGTCCTGGAAGTCGAGCACGCCAAGCGGACCGTCTGGCGTTTGCGGTGCCATCAACCCGCCGCCGGGCCGCCCCAAAGCGGGTTGGGCCCCCTCGGGGGGCAGCGAACCTAACGAAGTAGGGAGCGTGGGGGCCATCAGGTTTCGGGTCATGAAGTCGCGGTGCACGAACACGCTGGGCGCAGACAGGTTCTCTGCCACCAGGCGGTCAAACGTTTGTGCCATGGCCTGCTGCTGCGCGTCGTCCAGCACCACCTTGCGGTGCTTGGCCACATACCAGTCAGGGAACAGCGCGAGCTCGCGGCGCAGCAAGGCTTCGTCGTACGGCGGCAGCACGCCCGGACGCGAGGCCAGCTGCCACTCCAGCAGTATGTCGGTGGCGCGCTGGTACCACCCCCGTGCGGCTTGCGGATCGGCGGCGTCGAGCTGCTCGATCACAGTCTGATGGCCCAGATCGGAAAGCAGCATGAAGCCCTTCGGCGCGTTCCAATCCAGGACGTCGGGCACGCGCAGCCCAGCCTGCTGCATGAGGCGCTGCACGTGAACAAAGGGAGCGCAGTCTTCCTTGTCTGGCGGGGCGTCCATGACGATGCGGCTGACGCCAGGCTCATCGGTGTCAATGCGCAGGTAGCGGCGGAAGCTGGCATCGGCCGACGCGAGGCGAAGCGTGTCGGGGCGCAGGCCGTGGCGAACGGCAAGCGGCGCGAGCCACTGCAGGAAGTGCGCCTTGCGCTCGGGGTCTGGCCAAGCGACGGCGTCTGCGCTGGGCGCGCTTGCGCCAGGGTCTGGAAGGTGGCTCATGGATAATCCGATTCTACAAACCCGGCCCGCCGAGGCGAGTAGCTGCCGCGGCGGCTGCGGCGCCCCTGCAAGCCGTCCTGACTGAATATCCATCTGGCTGCTGAGCCGCCCGCTAGCGGCTTGCTGTGCCAACATGCGCGCTTTCCTCGCCGCGGGCTCTCGAACCGTTTATTTCTGATCCTGACGCTGACGACCGCTGACGACCCACTGCTGCTGCTTCGCTTGTTGTACCGCTCCCTTCCCCGTCCCCTTCGCGCTGGACCCACGGCGCCTTACGCTGAACGTCCCCGGGCGCACCTGCGCGCCACCGCTGCGTGGGCGACTACCGTTGCCTGCGCGTTGTGCGCACTGCCGGCGGCGCAAGCGCAGAGCCAATCCCCAGCCAGCGGATGGACGGCACCCCTGCGCGCCAGCCCACAGCTGAGCGAGAAGATGCCCGCTGCCGCTTCCTCGCGGCTGCCGGTGTTCGTCTCCGGCGAGCACATCTGGGGCCAAACCAACGAACGCACTGTGGTGGAGGGCGCTGCCGAGCTGCGCAAGGGCGATACGGTGATTCGCGCCGACCGCCTGGAATACGCCACGCCCGACGATCTGGCCACGGCCAAGGGCCAAGTGCACATCAACCGCGCAGGCAATGTGTACGAAGGCCGTGAGCTGCAACTGGAAGTCGATGCGTTCAAGGGCTATTTCGACGATGCGCGCTACCGGTTTCTGGCCAACGGTGCGCATGGCGACGCGTCCCGCGTTGACTTTCTGGACCGTGATCGCTCAGTGGTGCATGACGCCACCTACACCACGTGCAGCCGCGAGAACTTTGCGGCGTGGCAGCCCGACTGGATCATTCGGGCTGAGCGCATTGAGATCGACCAAATCGAAGACACCGGTATTGCGCACAACGCAGTGCTGGAGTTCAAGGGTGTACCGATACTGCCGGTGCCGTACCTGAGCTTTCCGCTGTCCGACAAACGCAAATCGGGCCTGCTGCCGCCTACTGTCGGGCTGGACAGCGTCAACGGTTTTGAATACACCCAGCCTTACTACTGGAACATTGCGCCCAACCGCGACGCCACGCTGGAAGCGGCTTTGATCACCAAGCGCGGTGTGCGCGTGGGGGGCGAGTTTCGCTACCTGGAGCCCACCTACCGCGGCCGCCTGCTGGGAAGTGTGCTGCCTTCCGACCAGCTGCGCAACCGCACGCGCTGGAGTTACGGGCTCGAGCACGCTGCCACCGTCCAGTCACCCATCGGCGGCCTGGGCGTGAACCTGAATGTGCGCCGTGTGAGCGACGACAACTATTGGCGCGATCTGGCGCGCGATCGCCAGACCGACGTGCAGCGCCTGCTGCCAGCCGATGCGATCGTGACCTGGGGCAGTGGCGACCAGAGCCTGATGCTGCGCACCTTGAAGTGGCAGACGCTGCAAGACCCGCTCTCGCCCATCGTTCCGCCGTATGACCGGCTGCCGCAGCTGCATTACGGCTACGTTCCACGCGACCTGGGCTACGGACTGGACGCCAGCGTCGAATTGGATACCACGCGCTTTCGCAGTGACCGCGCGTTGATCAGCCAGCCGAATTCGCACCGCAGCTATGCGGTGGCGCAGGTCAGCCGGCCCTTCCAGTGGCCTGCCGGTTTCATCACGCCGCGGCTGCAGATGCACGCCACGCATTACCAGTTTGAAACACCGATTGCCAATGGCGACCGTACCGCCAACCGCGCGCTGCCTACCGTGAGCCTGGACACCGGGCTGGTCTTTGAGCGTGATGCGCGCTTTTTTTCGCGCAACTTTGTGCAGACGCTTGAGCCCCGCGCCTTCTACACCTACACGCCGTTTCGAGATCAGCATTTGCTGCCGGTGTACGACACGGCGGCCAACGATTTCAATTTCGCCACCATCTACACCGAGAACGCCTATGGGGGCCAGGACCGCATTGCGGACAACAACCTGCTGACTCTGGGCGTGACCACCCGCTTGCTCGACCCGGACACCGGCGCAGAGGCAGCCCGGTTTGCCGTGGCCCAGCGCCTGCGGTTTTCTGACCAGGACGTGACTCTGCCAGGCCAGCCCGCGGTGCGAGAGCGCCTGTCGGACATCATGTTCGGCGCAACCGTGAACTGGACGCAGCAATGGGGCTTCAACTCCACCGTGCAGTTCAACCCCAAGACCAGCCGCTCGGTGCGCTCCACCGTCGGTGCGCGCTACCAGCCCAAGCCGTTCCATGTGATCAACGCCGCCTACCGCCTGCAGCGGGGCACCAGCGAGCAGATCGACGTGGGCTGGCAGTGGCCGCTGGATGCCCTGTGGGGCGCGCCCAAAGAGGCCGCACCTGCGCCCCATGGAGGCGCCCTGCGCGCGCCGCAGGAAGGCCGGTGGTACGGTGTGGGCCGGCTCAACTTCAGCCTGCGCGACAAGAAGCTGGTGGACACTGTGGTCGGCCTCGAATACGACAGCTGCTGCTGGATCGGCCGCGTGGTGCTGGAACGTTTGCAAAACAGCCTGGTGACGTCCAACACGCGGCTGCTGTTCCAAATCGAATTCGTCGGTTTCTCTCGCCTCAGCTTGGGTTCCAACCCGCTGGCCAGCCTGCGCCAGAATATTCCCGGCTACCGCACCCTCGGTGAAACGCGGCCCGAGCCACCGAGCCGATTCAGCACTTACGACTAAGGCCCCGCTTCTCATGCATATCCGTGTTGTTACCGCTCTCGCACTCGCTGGCTTGGCCAGCGCGCTCGTCCTGCCCGCTGCCGCGCAGGGGGTTCGCATCCCAGGCGCCCGAACGTCTGCCGCATCGGCGACGTCGCCCCCCCCTTCGCCCGCCGCAGCCACGCCCGCAGCGCCTCGGACTGCGGATTACATCGTGGCCGTGGTCAACTCGGAGCCGATCACGCGTTACGAGCTGGACCGCCGCATTGAGCGCCTGCGCAGCCAGCTGCAAAACGACGGCGGGCAGCTGCCACCGTCCGACGTGGTGTACCGCCAGGTACTCGAGCGCATGGTTTTCGAGAAGGTGCAACTGCAGTTGGCGCGTAACGCCGACATCAAGGTCGACGATTTGGCGGTGTCCCAGGCCCAAGAGATGGTGGCACGGGAGAACAACGTCAGCCGCGACGTGATGCTGCGCAAGCTGGCGCAGGATGGCATCAACGAAGAACAGTTTCGCGCCGAACTGCGCACCCAGTTGCTGCTGCAGCGCCTGCGCGAACGCGAGGTCTCGTCGCGTGTGAAGGTCAGCGAAGGTGAGATCGACCAGTTCCTGCGCAAGCAAGAACAAGGCAGCGGCGGCGCTGCGGCGCCTGGGGCCGAAATCAACCTCGCCAACATCTTGATCTCGGTGCCCGAGAACGCCACGCCAAGCCAGGTGTCCGAGCGCGAGAAGCGCGCACGCGGCGTGGTGGAACGCGCCCGTGCGGGAGGCGATTTCGCGGCGCTGGCGAAGGAGTTTTCTGACGCGTCTGACGCCGCGCAAGGCGGCGAAATGGGCCTGCGGCCCGCCAACCGCTACCCCGAGTTGTTCCTGAACGCTACCGCCCAGTTGGCCGTGGGCGGCATCACGGATCCGGTGCGC
>JBBSRE010000263.1:0-4639 GCA_038243365.1 Burkholderiales bacterium
ATTGGAAGAACATCGTGCGGCGGGCGATCTGGTGCTGCCAGACCTGCTCAACACCGCGCCGGACAGCGAACAGTTTTCCGGCCGCGCAAAGGTGCTGAAGGAGCTGGTCGAGCATCACGTCAAGGAGGAAGAGAGCGAGATGTTCAAGGATGCCAAGAAGCTGCTTTCGAAAGATCAGCTCGCGCAACTTGGCGCCCGAATGGAGAAGCGCAAAGCAGAACTGATCACGCAGCTACGTTAAGGCGGCTACGTTGAGGCGGCTACGTTGAGGATGCAATGCTCGCCACTCGTTTCGACGTGCTTACGGTTATCAACCAGCTCAAGGATCACCCATGCGTGCAGTGACCTATCACGGCGCTCGGGCGCGCGCGTAGAAAGCGCGCCCGATGCCGAGCTGCAGCCGGACGACATCATCCTTCGGGTTACCGCGACCGCCATTCGCGATTCCGACTTGCATTTGTACCCGGGCAAGATCCCGGGACCGGAGGGCGGCGACATCCTCGGGCACGAGCTCATGGGCCTGGTGGAAGACGCCGGACCGGCAGTGACCTCGGACAAACGGGGGGGACGGGGTGGTCATTCCGTTTGTCATCGCATGTGGCGAATGCCTTTTCTGCGCGCTGGAACAGTACGCCGCATGCGAAAAGAGCAACCACGTCCCCGGTGCGACCGTGCTGGAACGCAAGCACATCAGCGTCCGGCGGCGCTGTTTGGCTACACCAAGCAGTATGGCGGGATTGATGGCGGCCAGAGCGAGTCCGTTCGCGCGCCAAAAGCAGACGTTGGGCCGCTCAAGGTGCCCGGAAGTCTCTCCGATGGACGCGTGCTTTTCTTGTCCGACATCCTGCCGACCGGCTACCAGGCGGCGAAAAACGCCCGCATCGCGAAGGGTTCCAGCGTGGCGATTTTTGGCGCGGGCCCGGTCGCCATGATGGTCGCAGCGTGTGCCCGTTTGCTGGGCGCGGAAACGATTTTCATGATCGACCGCCTCGATTACCGGCTGCAGTTTGCTGCGCAGACGTAAACATCATTCTGGTCAATTTCGACCGCGACGAAGACTTTGCCATCAGCATTCTGCAGGCCACGCAAGGCCATGGGGTAGATGCCAGCATTGACGCGATCGGCTTCGAGGCCAAGGGCAGCACGCTGGAAAACGCACCTACCGCGATCAAGGCCGAGACAAGCAGCGGCAGGCGCTGCGCTGGTGCGTCGCGGTTACGCGCCGCGGTGGCGTGATCAGCGATCCAGGCGTCTATGCGGGACTCGTGCACGCCTGCATGATCGTGCACGCTTTCCTGATCGGAGACGCTTTCGACAACGGCCTGTCATTCGCACTGGGCCGGACGCACGTCCAGAAGTACCTGCCCACCCTCCTGCAACACATTGAAGACGGTGCGCTGCAACCAGACGTCATCATCAGCCATCGCATGAATCTGAGCGATGCGGCGCGCGGCCACGAGATGTTTGAAGCAAAACAGGACGAGTGCCGGAAGATTATCTTGACGCGGTAAGTGGAACCGATGGCTGGGCCGCCGATGGAGCAGGCGTGCCGACGCGACTCGCCGGGGCAAAAATTCTGCCTCGCCTGCGCGGTGTCGCGTGGCTCAAGGTTGCGGCATGAAGGGTCCACCACAGGCCAGTTTGCTTCTATTTACAGAAACGCACGGCTATTGTCGTATGCACAATCTTTTCGCCGAGAACGCCCATCGCACGTCCAACCGACGCCAAGAATCAGCTTTTGCGCATGAAAGCTCCTTGCGAAAAGCCACGCGCCGTTTGACTCCAGCGTCAGGCGGCACAAAGCCCATCCGCGCCAATCACCGCTTTTCAGGAACTTGTTGATGCACGCACGCCAGCAGATCGAAGACCTCGCAAAGTATTACCAGGAGTTCCACCATCGCTGCATGACCTGGTACATCCTCGTGCTGGGCTTGTTCATTGCCGGAGTGATGTCATCACCGGCAGGGCTCCCTGGCGCACGGCTCTGGATGGTGCCGATTCTTGTCTCTGCGGTATTCATCGGGTTGGTGTTTTTCTATTACATGAATGTCTATGGTGCGAGGATAGACAAGCTCAACTCCTATCTGGCAAACGAGGACCTCGATCCCCCGAAGGACTGGCGCGCGGATCACCGAAGGATATCGTTCGGTCTGCATGGTGTCGGCGCAGTCTTCATCGCCCTGGTCCTTGTTGGTCTTCAGGCAACACTGTTCTCGCTGGTGATCATCAAGTTCTATCTGTAGCGTAGACACAGTGACCATCACCTGTCGCAGCGAACTGGAGCGGCCGGGATCAGAGTGGTTTCCAGACCGCCCGCTTTTACTGGCTAGTTGTGTAAACCCAGCACGTTGTTCAGTGCCAGTGGAATGCGAGTGATCGGTGGGCGGTAGCCGAGGCTGGCGTGGAGGCGGTGCCAGTTGTATTCATGCAGCCAGTGGTTCAGGTGGGCTGCGCGTTGGTTCGAGGTGTCGTAGCTGCGGGCATAAGCCCATTCGCGCAGCGCTGTCTTGATGAAGCGCTCGGCCTTGCCGTTGGTGCGTGGCGTGTAGGGGCGGGTGCGCTTGTGCTTGAGGCGCACACGCCGTAGCAGACGGGCGAAGGTACCGGAGCGGTAACACGAGCCGTTGTCGGTCAGCACGCGAGTAAACCGCACGCCCAGGTGGCGGTAGTAGCGCAGTGCCTTGAGCAGTGCCTTGCAGGCGCTGATTGCTTGCTCGTTGGGCTCGATGCTGCTGAATGCCACACGCGAGTGGTCATCTATGGCCACGTGCACATATTCCCAACCAGCGCCATCGGAAGCGGCGTGGCGATCGCCGGTCACGCGGTGGCCCGGACGCCAGAATCGGCCCAGCTTCTTGATGTCCAGATGCAGCAGGTCACCGGGCGCCTCATGCTCGTAGCGCAGGATCGGTGCAGCCGGTTCCAGCGACGCCAGGCGATTGAGACCCTCACGTTGCAGTAATCGGCCCACGGTGCTCGGTGCAACTCCCGACGTAGCGGCGATGGTTCGATAGGTCTGACGGGTGCGCCGCTGTTCAATGATCTGGGCAACCTTTGCTGCCGCCGTGGCGTGGGGGCATGTGTGCGGTCGCGAGGAGCGATTCATCAGCCCATTCACGCCCTCCGTGCGAAACCGTCCAAGCCATTTGAAAGCGGTACGCACGCTTACACCTGAGGCTTGCGCTGCCTCTTCGACACGCAGACCCTGCTCGGTGATGCGTCTGACAAGAAGATCTCGACTATAGGGTGTCAAACGGGCACCTTTATGCATGTTCATCCGGGGCTCCTGAAGGGGTGATTGGTTCGCACCTCCAGTCTTTCGGGTTTGCCCCGGATGAACAACCTACTGAGAGATCACAGCTAACCAACAGCTAGCAGCACAGTGCCAGATCATCCCGCCCTGTTCAGACTGCATCGTTCTTGAGTGCACCGCGAATGTTCATTGCTGCCAGACACACCTGCAAGACAACCAGCGCGTACGCCGCGGTGTGCCAGCCCCAGATGACCCAGAGCACGTTGCTGGCGAGGAAGCACCAGAAGCCGATGCCGCGCCGCGTCTCGGTTTTGGAGGCTACAAACCAGGCGGCGATCACGGTGACGACCATCGCTGGCCATTGAAGGAGGTCGACGTAGTCCATGTAGCGTTTTCCTGCACAGCGTTTGCGCCTGCCCGCCAGGCCAGCGGCGATCAGGCTCGGTCGCGAAGCATGCAAAGGCACAGATGACGCAAATGTATCCGTGGTGGGCGAATGGAGCTGACCTCTCGCGGCCCGCGTTGTTGTCGACGCGACGGCACGCTACCCGCGCGGCGCCGCTTCTGCCATTGATCTTGCGATGCCGGCAGCCTCGAGGCGAGGCGCGCCGCGCTCAGCCCGCCGTCGCGGTCACTGCTGCTTCACCGTCAGCCGCACACGCTGGCACGCCACCGAACGCATCGTGCCCACCGCGAAACAGCCGGCACAGGCCAATCGCGCGGACCTTGCCAAGATCGCCACAACCGGACGCGGCTGGCCGACGCTGCGCAGGCTTGCGCTTGCTGCGTGCCCCATGCAGCAGGATCGCTATGAAACTCACGAAATTGACACTGACATCTGGTTTCAAGGTCGGCGCGACCGTGCGCGACGCGCAACTGGCGCAGATGGTGCTGGCGCCGGGTGAAAGCACCGGCGGCCCGGACAACCGCCACGTCGGCGCCGATCAATGGCTGTACGTGAAGTCGGGGTCCGGCGTCGCAATCGTCAACGGCGAACAGCACCAGCTCGACCCGCGCAGCCTGCTAGTGATCGAGCGCGGTGAATCGCACGAGATCCGCGCCACCGGAAGCGAGCCTTTATCCACCATCAACTTCTATTCGCCCGCCGCCTACGACGGCAACGGTGATCCGCTGCCGGCGGGCAAAAGCTGAACTGCGAGGCCGCGTATCGGCGGCGTCGCAACGGACAAGCCGCCGTACGCGGCGCGATCAACGCGCCGGTGTATTGGCGCAGTCTCCACGGCAACTCAACGCCTTGCGACGCACCGACTTGCCGCCCGGCGCGGGGTCGAATTCCTGCCGCACGCGGCACGCCGGGAACACAACAGTCACGTTTAGCAAAATGCGCGGCTGGCGCATCCAGCACAGCCCGGAAGCTCCCGAAAT
>JBBSRE010000264.1:0-4624 GCA_038243365.1 Burkholderiales bacterium
GTCGGTCGGGTACTTCCAGAAGTCCCGCAACAAGTAATTGACCGGCAGGTTCAGAGAGCGATCTTTGGGGGGGATGGGTTGCATGAACCATTTGTCGTAGATGGCATAAATTTCCCGGCTCGTAATCAGGCGACGCATCTCGTCGTCCACCAGTGCCTTGAAAGCCGGGTCCCCTGGGACCACCATGATCGCCAACGGCTCGGTGGTCACGAAGCGGCCCACCACCTTCAGTGCCTTGGGGTCGGGGCGGGAGGCAGCCAAGCCGTAGAGCAGCACGTCGTCCATGACGAAAGCATCCGCCTCGCCTTTCTCTACCATTTCGATGGCCGCCATGTGATCGGGGACCTCGAGAATGTTCAAACCCATCAGACGCTCACGGTTTGCTTGTTCAACGGCGCGCAGCGGTGTGGAGCTTTTTGTGGATACCAGCTTCTTGCCTTGAAGGTCTTCGATGCGGTTCACAGGGCTATTCACCCTCACCAGCAAACGCGCGCCGGTAATGTAATGCGGGATGGTAAACGCCACCTTTTCGCGGCGGCTCGCATTGTTGGTAGTGGAACCACATTCCAAATCGGCCTTGCCGGAAGAAATGATGTCCACCCGGTTGCTCGTGGTGACGGGCACCATCTCCAATGGCAAGTTCGGCTTACCCGTCTGGCGGCGCACCGCATCGACGATGCGCATGCACAGATCCAGCGCATATCCCACCGGTTTACCAGTAGCTTCGTTCATATAGGAAAACGGGACGGCTGATTCGCGGTATGCGATCACCATACCGCCGCCTGCCTTTACCCGATCCAGAACTCCTTGAGCCGCAAAAACCCCGAAGCTGGTGCATGCGAGCATGACGGACACAGTGAACGAGCGTATTGAATTCATGTAGATTTCTCTAAAGGAAAGCTACGGTATCAGAATGGCACTACTTCAAACACAGTGATTCCCCGCTACGACGATGCCAATTAAGTGTGATTGAGATGCAAGGTCGTCATGACACAAGCGCCCCAGGGTTCTGCAGGGCAAGAAAGTCCCACAGAGCAGAGAGTCGGCTTGCGGTGGTTTCGCGTCGCGTCGGGCGCTCACGGCACAAGCGCACGTCCATCGTGATGTGCAGGCCATCGAACCCCGCAGGAGCAGCGCTGACCAAGCGCTTAGCTCGCAGGTCCTTCTTGACCGCACTTAATGGAAGAAACGCAATGCCATGGCCCTCGAGCGCCATGGACTTGAGGCCCTCTGCCATGTCTGTCTCGTAAATGCGATCGAGTTGAAGCGGTACGGGCGACTCCTTCAGGATCAGCTCCGTCAAGCGCCCAAAGTACGCACCAGGAGCATAAGCAAGATACGGCAGCGGCGAGTCAGAAGTGCCAGGGAGCACAAACAGACCTTGTCCGTCGGCGTCCGCTCGGCAATAAGGAGCCAAAACCTCTTGCCCCAAGGTAATCATTTCGTAGCGATTGGCGTCCAGCTGAAAAGGCTGGGACGGATGGTGGTAGGCCACCATGAGGTCACAACTTCCCTCGACCAGCCGCATGACCGCATCGTGCGAATTCAACGCAATCAGACGGCTTTTGAAGGGTCCGAACTTGCTGTGTATGGTCGACACCCATTCCGGAAAGAACGTCAGCGACAAGGTGTGCGGAACCGCAAACTCGATCATGTCGCGGTCGGAAGTGCCGTGCGCGCGCAGCATGGCGCGCGTGTTGTGCATGGCCTGCAACATGTCGATCGACTGGTCGTACAGCGTCCTCCCCGCGGGGGTCAGCCGGGTCGGGTAAGAGCTGCGATCTACCAGATCTGCGCCAGCCCAAGCCTCAAGCGCCTGGATGCGGCGCGAGAAGGCCGGCTGGGTGACGTGGCGCAGTTGCGCAGAGCGACTGAAACTGCGCGTTTCAGCAAGACTGACGAAGTCTTCAAGCCATTTGGTTTCCATGAAACGATTATCTTCTCGCCATGCACGGCCGCGCATGCGCATGGCTGGCAAAACGCATAATGTTTTTGCGTTGCGCCACACTGGCCGCTGCCACTCAGTCCTTGCGCAATCCCACCCGGTTACGCCTCTCGTCTTCTGTCGCCTGCGGCAACAACTTCACTGCTCTCTCTGCCATGTCCCTACCCGATCTCGAACCAGTGCCGGCCAGTGATGCCGGCGCCACGCCGCGCTCGCTTGCCCTGGAAGACTGGCTCACCGTCATCTCCATGGGTCTCTTGGCATTGTTCACCTTTGGCAACGTGCTGGTGCGGTATTTCACCAATTCATCATTTGCATGGACAGAAGAATTTTCAGTTTTTCTAATGATCGTGCTGGCGCTGGTGGGCGGCTCCGCAGCCGTCGCGCGCGATCGCCATATCCGCATTGAGTACTTTTCGTCCTCGGGCAGCCACAAGCGCCAGCGCGTTCTGGCACTGCTCGGTGCGCTGATGGTGGCCGTTCTGTTCACCCTGATGGCCGTGCTGAGCGTGCGACTGGTATGGGACGATTTTCGCTACGGTGAGACCTCGCCCGGCATCGGGGTGCCGCAGTGGTGGTATTCGGTGTGGTTTCCCATCCTGACTGCTTTGATCGCTGCGCGCGCCATAGGCTTGTTCTGGCGCATCAAGCGGCGCGCGCACCAGCAGCCAGACTCATGATCGCGGGACTGCTTTTCTCGGCTTTTGCGGCCTTGTTGCTCGCCGGCGTTCCGGTCGGTGCAGCCCTGGGTTTGGCAGGCGCAGTAGCGATCACGGTCGCCAACCAGCAGACCCAGTGGTTTGGGCTGCTGGCAGTGCCGCAAAACTTCTACGCCGGGCTTGGAAAGTACCCCCTGCTGGCCATTCCGATGTTTGTACTGGTGGGCGCCATCTTTGATCGGTCGGGCGTTGCCGCCCGCCTGGTCAACCTGGCGGTGGCCATCGTGGGCCGGGGCGCCGGCATGCTGCCGCTGGTGGCCATTGGCGTGGCCATGTTTCTGGGGGGAATCTCGGGCTCCGGCCCTGCCACCGCAGCGGCAATCGGCGGCGTCATGCTGCTGGCCATGCAGCGGGCCGGCTACCCGCCGGCGTACTCGGCCAGCGTGGTCGCCGCGGCCGCCTCGACTGATATTTTGATTCCGCCTTCGGTGGCCTTCATCGTCTACTCAGTGCTGGTGCCGGGGGCTTCAGTGCCGGCCCTGTTTGCAGCTGGCGTAGTGCCAGGTTTGATGGCAGGCTTGGCTTTAGCAATCCCTACCGTCTGGTTGGCGCGCCGGCATCGCATGGGTGCACGCGAGGCCGATCTGCCGCGCCCAGCGCTGGGCAAGAGCTTTCGCGAAGCGATCTGGGGACTGGCGGCGCCAGTGATCATTCTGGGCGGTATGCGCGCAGGCTGGTTCACGCCGACCGAGGCGGCGGTGGTGGCCGTTTTTTACGGCCTGTTCGTTGGCATGGTGGTGCATCGCACCATTGGCGTGCGTGATCTGTTTTCCATTCTGCGCGAAGCGGGAGAACTGTCCGCTGTGATCCTGCTGGTGGTGTCGCTGGCCGCGATTTTCGCGTTCTCGATCTCCACTTTGTGTTTGATCGTTACGATCACACACTCCATCGTGAACTCGGGGTTGTGCGAGAACATGGTGCTGGCCCTTCTGATCCTGATGCTTATCGTGCTGGGCATGTTCCTGGACGGCATCTCGATCTTTCTGATCTTCGTACCGCTGATGATGCCGATCCTGCGCCACTACCATTGGGACCCGGTATGGTTCGGCGTGATCCTCACGCTGAACGTCGCCATCGGCCAATTCACGCCGCCTATGGCGGTGAACCTGATGGTGTCGAGCCGCATTGCCGGCGTGCGCATGGAAGAGACCACCGGTTGGGTGCTCTGGTTGGTGGCTGCCATGTGCGTCGCCATGCTGTGCGTGATCGCCTGGCCGCAGCTCGCGCTGTGGCTGCCCCATCGTTTGGGCTACTGATTTTTGTGTGACCTGAAAAACCAAGGAGACTAAACCGATGAAATTGCGTACCTTCCTCACCTCGGCAGTGGCCGCCGCCGCCACGCTGGCGTTCGCAGCCCCCGCCGCCCTGGCCCAGAACAACTACAAAAGCGAATACCGCATGTCGCTGGTGCTCGGCACCGCCTTCCCCTGGGGCAAAGGTGGCGAACTGTGGGCCAACAAAGTGCGTGAGCGCACCAACGGGCGCATCAACATCAAGCTCTACCCTGGCGTCTCGCTGATCCAGGGCGACCAGACACGCGAATTTTCCGCGCTGCGCCAGGGCGTGATCGACATGGCAGTGGGCTCGACCATCAACTGGTCGCCGCAGGTCAAGCAACTCAACCTGTTCTCCCTGCCGTTCCTGATGCCCGACTACGCGTCGATTGATGCGCTGACGCAGGGCACTGTGGGCAAGAGCCTGTTCACCACGCTCGACAAGGCAGGGGTCGTGCCGCTCGCCTGGGGCGAGAACGGCTACCGCGAAATATCCAACTCCAAGAAGCCGATCAAGTCGCCGGATGACCTGAAAGGCATGAAGATCCGTGTGGTCGGGTCGCCGTTGGTCCTCGACATCTTCACGGCGCTGGGCGCCAATCCCACGCAAATGAGCTGGGCCGATGCCCAGCCAGCGATGGCCAGTGGTGCGGTGGATGGCCAGGAGAACCCGCTGGCGATCTTCA